>PXAV01000053.1 GCA_003565715.1 Methanosarcinaceae archaeon | reverse complement strand
TTTTGACGTCAATCTATCTCTTGAGGATTCTGTTGTAACTTCTGTTGAAGTTAGCGGAGACGAAATCATTGAGATCCCTGCAGAAGGTACTCGTACAGCCACCTATACTGCTATTGTCCGTGACCAGTACGGTACTGTAATGTCAGATGGAGGTGTCATCTGGAATCTTTCTGAAGGCCTGAAAGGAGCTTCAATTGATGAAAATACAGGTGTTGTTATAGTAGATACATCAGCAGAGGTTGGGTCTTTTAGTCTCGTAGCTATTTCTGGTGTAGATAACAGTGTTACTGGCAGTTTTGAAGTGACACTTTCTCTTGAAGACCCGGTTGTAACTACTGTTGTTGCTAACGGTACAAGTTCAATTGAGATTCCTGCAGTAGGTACCAGAAAGGCAGTTTATACAGCTACTGTCCTGGATCAGTATGGTACTGAAATGTCTGGTGAAACAATCACATGGAGTCTTTTTGAAGACCTTATTGGAGTCCGAATAGATGAAAATACGGGTAATGTTACCGTCAATACAGACGCAGAGGTTGGTTCTTTTAATGTTGTTGCTACTTCTGATAGTAACGAAAGTATTAACGGCAGTTTTGAAGTGACACTTTCTCTTGAAGACCCGGTTGTAACCCGTGTTGGAATTGATGGTGAGTCATTTATTAAAATCCCATACAACACAACATTTTCTAATTATACAGCCAATGTTAAAGACCAGTATGGCAAAACAATGTCCGATGAAACTGTTGTCTGGAGTTTGAATGAACCAGTAAAAGGTGTTTCTCTAGACGAAGAAAATGGAACTGTAATTGTGACACCAGAGGCAAGAGAAGGAAGCTTTACTTTAGTAGCATCATCAATGTCATACGATAAAGTATTTGGTCAGAAAAACATAACTCTTTCACGCGCCCCTCCCAGAGTTACCAGTATCTCAATAAAAGGTGATTCTGATGTTGTTATCCCTGCAATAAGAGAAGATAGGTTTTCCTATGAGGCAAAGGTATGGGACCAGTATGGTGCTGAAATTAAAGATTCAGGTGTCACATGGAGCTTAGCTTCAAATGTTACCGGGGTTTCGATAAATTCTCAATCAGGCCAGGTAATAGTAACAACAGATGCAAGCAAAGGATTTTTTACTGTAGTGGCCACATCTACTGAAAACAGTAACATAAGCGCTAAGAAGACTGTAGAGATGCCATTTGCTGCTGAAGAGTTATCAGATGGTTCAGGAAGTGGAGGAGGTGGCGGCTCAAGTGCTTCTGAGGATTATAGCAATATTGTGTATAAGGACTACTCTATAAAATATGTGACATTGGGGAAGGATATAGTATACAGGTTCCCAAATGTTCAAAATGATATTGAATCTGTGAAATTCACTCCTTTAAAGGCAGCCGGTCAGGTAATAGCAATTATCGAAATATTAAATGATCGCTCTTCACTTGTTGATACCTCTCCTCCGGGGGAGGTTTACAGACACATCAACATATGGGTAGGAGATATTAAATTCAATTCAGGAGGATATATCTCCTCGGCAGAGATCAGCTTCAGAGTTGAGAAAAAGTGGGTAATTGATAACAATTCAGACCCCTCATCTATAAAGTTGTACAGGTACTCTGCAGGATCCTGGAAAGAGCTGCCTACATCAAGGATAGGAAGTGATGCTAAATTCTATTATTACAGAGCAAACACACCCGGATTCTCACCATTTTCCATTGTAAGTATAGAAAATATTAGTATAAGTGAAAGTGTCGACAATGAGAACATAATTAGTTCTAGTAGAATAAATTATGCATTTGACAGTGAAGAAGAATTGAATTATGTGAGTACCAGGAATAACGAATCAACATTTGTAAATGTTCAACAAGATCCAATTATACCTGCTGGTATTACTATATTTATTGGTTTTTCACTAATGATATTTTTAATTATTGTTACCGGTCTGTTGCTGGGTTACAAGTCAAAGGATAGGTCTATGCTGCTTTCCAGTTATTACACTGAATTGGATGAAATTTTCATATCATTTAAACAGGAGATCAATAGATTGCGTTCTGATTTCACATCAAATATCTCAAAAATAATGATATACATAGATTTAAAGTATAAATATAAAAAATAAGATGCTATAAACTATCGAAGTTCAATTTTCCCAGAATTACCAGAATAAAATAGAAAAATGAATCTAGAAAAGAACCATGAGATACATATTTGGAGATTAGATTGATGGTACATGGTGTATTCTTTAAAAATTTAAATTTTTTTATCCCTTAACTATATCTATTATAGGACAGTATAAATTGCAAGGGAAAATTTCAGGGAGAAATCATGCTGGAAAAAATGTTCAATCCTAAATGGGTGGCAGTCATTGGCGCCTCAAGGACAGAGGGTAAGGTAGGCAGGGCTGTGCTTGAGAATCTTATGGAAAGCAGCAACAATATAGAAATTATACCGATAAACCCTAAAATTGACGAGATACTTGGACTTAAATGCTATCCAAGCATTCTGGATGTTCCTGATGGCATAAGAGTTGACCTTGCGGTTATAGTTGTACCTGCAAAAGTAGTACCAGGATCGATCGATGAATGTGGCAGGGCCGGGGTTGAGAATATAATCGTCATATCAGCAGGATTCAAAGAGGCAGGTGTTGAAGGTGCACGTCTTGAGCGTGAATGTATTTCCCTTTGTGAAAAATATGATATAAAGATGATAGGTCCAAACTGCCTGGGTATCATTGATACATCTTCAGGACTTAATGCGTCCTTTGCGGCAAACAAAGCATATAAGGGCAATATTGCAATGATGTCCCAGTCAGGTGCCATATGTACTGTGACCCTTGACTGGGCCGAACGAATAGGAGTTGGTTTCTCAAAGTTCATAAGCCTGGGTAACAAAGCATTGCTTGCTGAAAACGATTTTCTGGAGCTTTTTGGGCATGACAGTTCCACATATGTGATATCAGCTTACCTTGAAGGTGTAAAGGATGGCCCTGAATTCATAAGGATATCACAGCATGTTTCCCGCTCAAAGCCTATTGTAATAGTAAAATCTGGACGTTCATCTGTTGGTTCAAGAGCAGTATCATCACACACAGGTACTCTTGCGGGATCAGATGCAGCTTATAATGCAGCTTTTAAGCAAGGTGGTATCATACGTTCGGATTCTCTGGAGGAGATGCTTGACTATAGCCGTGCATTCTCTGTCTATCCTCTGCCGGAAGGAAGGAACATAGCTATAATAACCAATGCAGGGGGATTAGGCATTCTTGCCGCCGATGCATGTTCAAATAAAAGTCTATCCATAGCCTCCTTTGAAGAAGGCACAATTGAAAGATTACAGGAAAAACTACCTGCAGCAGCCAATGTCTATAACCCTGTGGATGTACTTGGAGATGCCGGTGCAAACCTATATCAGCATGCACTTGATATGGTCCTTGATGATATCAATGTCAATGGTATCATTGTGTTGGTCTCACCTCAGGCTATGACCGATGTACCCGGCATTGCTGAAATGATTGCCAGTAAGATTAAAACATCCAGTAAACCAATATTATGCAATTTTGCAGGGGGCAGTCGTATAGCTGCAGGTGAGGAGATCTTAAATGTTCATGGTATACCAAATTATCCTTCCGCAGAAAGGGCTGTTGCAAGTATGAATGCTCTTTGCAACTATTATTCTATAAAGAACCGCAAGCAACATGAACCAGTTAAGATGGATTCAGATAGCGAATTTGCCCATTATTTCATAGAGAAAGCCACTTCAGAAGGTATAAGGTCACATGGCCTTGAGTCTATGGATATTCTCAAGGCATATGATATACCAGTTGTTCCGTCAAAGATAGCAAAGAAGCTATCCGATGTAATATCATCAGCTGAGGAAATCGGATATCCGGTTGTTATGAAGATATTATCCCCTGATATATCCCATAAGACAGATGTGGGGGGTATACGTCTCAATCTCCAGCATGCAGATGATGTTGAACGTGCATACAAGTCTATGATGTCAGATGTCAAACATTATATGCCCGATGCCCGTATCACAGGTGTCCAGCTCCAGAAAATGATAGATGGTGGCAAAGAGGTTATCATTGGTATGGACCGAGATCCTCAGTTCGGTCCTCTTCTTATGTTCGGGCTTGGTGGAACATATGTTGAATTCCTCAAAGATGTTTCATTTGCGGTTGCGCCCATAAGTATGCCAGAGGCAAAAAAGATGGTCTCTTCCATAAAGACATATCCTATGATAGCCGGGGTAAGGGGCGAGGCAGCATCAGATATTGATTCTATCGTTCAGACCCTGCTTAAGGTATCCCAGTTGGTTACAGATTTTCCTGAGATACTTGAATTTGAAATAAACCCTTTAATGGTCATGCCTGAAGGTAAGGGATGTGTTGCTATGGATATAAGGTTCACTCTGAATGTTTAATGAGTTTAAGGAAATGATAGTATGACTTCAATATTGATCAGTTCATCAGAAGAGTTCTCGGGCAAGAGTTCTATATGTATGGGTCTTGGTAAAATTTTCCAGGAAAATGGTCTTAAAGTCGGTTATATGAAACCGGTGGGTAATCTCCTCATTGATGTGCATGGCTCTTTGACGGACGAGGATTCCGTATGTATAAAACAACTCCTTGGAATAGATGATCCGGACAAGTACATAACCCCTATTCATCTTACAGACAGTCTTATAGATGATGCTTTAAAAAGTGTTGAAAAGGACCTTGATGAACGGCTGATAGAAGCATTTTCCGCTGTATCTAAGGACAAGGATGTGGTGTTCATAGAAGGCACCGGGGGCATTGGTGGTGGCTCCATCTACGGTCTTTCTGATCCGGAGATAGCAAGGAAACTGAATTCAAAAATGCTTCTTGTAACCCGTTTTGATTCTATTTTCGCTGCAGACAGGATTCTATGTGATCTGCGTATCATTGGTAACGATGATATGCTTACCGGAGTGATACTCAACGAGGTTCCTGAAAATATGCTTGAGAGGGTGTCTGAACTTGTTGTTCCCTTCTTTGAAAAAAGGGGCATAAGGGTATTTGGCATAATTGCTGAGGATATCACGCTACGTTCTGTATTCATATCTGAGATAGTTGAGGAGCTTCATGCGGAGGTTCTTGTGGCTCAGGATAAACTGGAACAGCTTGTTGAGCGCTATTTTGTCGGTGCAATGGAAGTAGGTGCTGCAATAAAATATTTCAGAAGGCAACCCAACAGTGCGGTCATTACAGGTGGTGACAGGGCAGACCTGCAGATGGCTGCTATTGAATCCAGGGTCAAATGCCTTATCCTGACAGGTAACATGCGCCCAAGTGGTGCTGTACTGGCAAGTGCAGAAGAAGCAGGAATTCCTGTAATACTTGTTCGCGGCGATACCATGAACACCATCGAGAAGATGGAGCATCTTATAGGACATGCTAACATTAAAAAAGAGGTAAAGCTAGAGCGGGTTATAGAACTGATAAAAAATAATCTGGACCTTAATGCAATTTCCAGAAGCATTGGAGTTGACCTTAATATTTAATTCAGGGTAATATACCCCAATTGACCAGGATGCTCATAAATCTATTTATAGACAATTTATTGGAATATAAGCATCCAGGTCATTGAAGTTGGAATAAAAACAGCTGCTATTATATAATCTATTATGCAATCATTTCAAGGACGTCGCAAACCTTGTTGATAGTATCAATTGCTGTCTTCATGCCTTCTTCATCCTTTGCAGCTGGTTTTTTAAGTATGCCTCCAAAGTGTCCCCCATCACCTACTACTATCATCCCATGGATGTGCATCCACTCGTGTATTGACTGTATGGTCTTTTCCTGTCCTCCGTTCCTTGACCCACCAATGGCCATGGCTGCACCTACTTTATTCTTGAGTCTGAACCCCTGTCTTCTGTGAAGCACGCTTCTGTCACATAGAGCTTTTAACTGCGCTGTCATGGTCCCAAAATAGACAGGTGATGATACTACTACAGCATCAGCTTCTTCCAGCTTGTCATATACAGGCAGCATATCGTCTTCAATAGGGCACCTGTCTTCTTTGGCACAGACACCACACGCATTACATGGGTCTATTTTCGATGAGGAGATAAACACCGTATCTGTTTTAAATCCTCTTTCTCCTGCTATCCTGAGTATTTCTTCTATTAGCTTATCGTTGTTTCCACCTGAATTGGGGCTTCCTGATATTCCAAGTATATTCATTTTATCACCACTTTGGTATAGAGAGCAAAAGATATTAGTTTTTGCTTGTTGCACATTTAAAGATAGCAAGATTACAGAAAAGATATAATAAGATTAAGCCTTTTTAACAAAAAAATTAAACTATAAAAGCAACTATATCCTAATACCATATTGATTTTTATAAGTCATTAAGGTTAAAAGAAACGGTGATTGAACTTTGACTACCAGGGACTATCTTACTATTGATGATTTAGATGTAGGCGGCAAGACCGTACTTGTTAGGGTGGATCTGAACACACCTATGGATACAGATGATAATATATTAGATGACATGAGGATAAAGAGCCATATACCCACTTTAAAGGACCTTGAAGGTTCAAAGGTTGTGCTGATGGCCCATCAGAGCAGGGCAGGTAAAAAGGATTTTACAACAATGAAACCTCATTCTCAATTATTGTCCAAATATCTTGGGAAGGATGTGAAGTATATAGATGATATCTTTGGTACATATGCAAGATCTTCTATATCTTCCATGGAAAATGGTGATGTGATATTGCTTGAAAATGTAAGGTTCTATTCAGAGGAAAGCCTGGAAAGATCATCAAGCGACCATGTCACAACTCATCTTGTACGTAAACTATCTCCATTGCTTGATGTCTTTTTAAACGATGCTTTTGCAGTCTCTCATAGAAGTCATCTTTCGGTTGTAGGTTTTACTGAGGTACTCCCCTCCGGGGCAGGCAGGGTTATGGAAAAAGAGATAAATTCTCTTGACAGGGGAATTAAGGGTGGTGAGAGGCCATGTATCTTTGTTCTTGGAGGTGCGAAGGTCGACGACTCCCTGAAAGTTGCAGAGAATGTTCTTTCAAATGGTGGTGCAGATAAAGTTCTTGTTACAGGTGTAGTTGCAAATGTGGTCCTTGCTGCATCAGGAGTTGATATCGGTAAGGTGAACATGGATTTCATAGACTCACAGGGCTATACAGATCAGATAGAAAAAGCAAAACAGATGCTCCAAAAATTTAATGGTAAAATAGGTATTCCACAGGATGTTGCCTTTAGTGATGATGGTGAAAGGATCGAAGTAAGGGTCAGCGAACTTCCAGATGGTAACTTACCCATAAATGACATAGGTCTTGAGACAATCGTTGCTTTTGCTGAAGAAATAAAAAATTCAAATACAGTTATACTCAATGGTCCGGCAGGGATATCTGAGCTTGAACCTTTTGCACTTGGTACTCATGAGATAATCAAGGCTGCTATCTATTCTAGTTACTCAATAGCAGGTGGTGGGCATATATCTGCTGAGGTAAGGAACTTAGGTTATGAGGATGATTTCTCACATCTGAGCACAGGCGGAGGTGCATGTATCGATTATCTTGCAGGCGAGAAACTTGCAGGAATTGAGGCACTGAAGCTTTCAGCCTCTCGTTACAGACTTAACAGATAAGATACCATATATAATATTATACAATATATATAATTAAAAGGGGTGTTGTCAATGAACCTGGGAGAAAAATCGCTTTCACAGAAAGAAGGTCAGACAGCTGTACATGTTGCAAGGGATACAATTGATACATATTTAAACACTGGAAATGCTATAAATGAGTTGGACATTGACCTTCCTGAAATATTCAATGAGGACCGGGGGATCTTTGTGACCTTATATAAAAAAGGAGCTTTGCGGGGATGTATTGGCCATCCTTATGCTGATTCCCCTCTTAAGAATGCAATAGTGGATTCTGCTATCTCTGCGGCCATTAAAGACCCCAGATTCCCTCCGGTAACAATCGATGAGATGGAAGATATCACAGTAGAGGTCACAGTACTTACAAAACCTGAACTCATTGATGTTTCTCCTAAAGAATTGCCATCATCAATAACTATAGGTAAGCATGGACTTATTGTAAAAAGTGGCTATAGACAAGGTCTTCTCTTACCACAGGTTGCTCCTGAGAACGATTTTGATGAAGTTGAATTCCTAAGTCATACATGCATAAAAGCAGGTCTTCCACATGATGCCTGGATAACGGGTGCTGAGGTATATCGTTTCCAGGGTCAGATATTCTCAGAAAAAACTCCATCCGGGCAAGTAGTTGAAAAAGAATATAAAAAGTAACATTGATCAGATTATGAAGTCCTCTTTTTCATCATTTTTAGTAGGATCTTCCCTAATTTGTATATCTTCACTATCAAGGTATTTTCCAAGCACATTTGTAATACTTTCTATATCTCTCTCAAGTGCTTCCATTGACATTTCCATCATCAGGTTTACTATTCCTTCCTCTCCGAATGTTCTAAAGTCGGTCTTAAGGCCCAATACAGGTATTCCCCTGGCATAGGCATATCCCATCTCCCATGCAGTTCCTGAGTCAACATCACTCCCACCATCCAATACAGCAAGCAATATATCTGATCTGTCGATACCCCTTATATCGTTCTCAAATATCATTTTCTGTCTTTCTTCATGACGGCTTGATTCTGTATCATTACCGTCCTCCTGTGGAAGGAATACAGAGAATCCCATCTTTACAAGCCTGTTCCTTAGTAAAATATTAAAATCCCTCTCACCTTTAGAAAAAAGAGGTCCTGCTAAGTATATTTGCTTTTTTATATTCATTTTTATCCAGTCCCTTGAATTAAGAGAATTGTATATTCTCAGTCTGGTTAATAATGCTGTTGTAAGCTCACTGAAAATATTATGAAATATTATATTACTTATACTCAGTGTAAAAATATCCAATACATTTTTGGCTATTATAAGATTTATCTAAACTATTATTTTGATATTGCAAACGAACAGGCTTATAAAGAGATATTCTGATATATTTACTATATATAATAACAATCTAAGTTTATCTGACAGGGGGTATGTCATCAGCACTCTTAATATCGATTCAGACATAGATTTCATCGAGGATCTGGATAAGGGGAGTTGTTTTTCTCTTTTGTATGAGAATAAACTGGATCTGGTATATGTGATCGCTGCCTTCTTTGACGCGGGATTTAGGAACAATGAATGCTGTTTGTGGGCAGTTTCAGGACAGTTCGATAAAAACCGTGCAGCTTCTCTGTTAAAAGACGTAGGCCTTGATGTAGACAGATATCTTGAAAGTGGTCAGTTTATGATACTTTCATGTGATTCATGTTATATTTCAGGCGAGGTTTCGGTTACTGGAAGCGACCTTAACAGATGGGCACAGGTCTATGACAGTACACTAAAACAAGGATACCAGGGTTTAAGGGTAGTCGATAAGTTCACCATTGTAGGAAAAGATTCATGGGATAGTTTCCTGGAATATGGGAAAAAAGCCAGAGACCTTATAAAAAAAACCGGTATCATATGCATGTTCTCATTTTTGCTAAATGCACGTACAGTGTCTGAGATTCTTGATATTATAGATATTCACGATGGTACAATAATAAAAAAAGAAGATAAGTGGACATTACTCCAAAGCTCATCAGCATGCAGGACAATAAGTAAGCAAACAGATTTCATTGAGGGAATGTTTGAGAATGTCTGGACCGGTGTATGGGCGGTGGACAAAGATGATAATATCGTGTATTTTAACAAAGGTATGGAATCAATATCTGGGCTCTTGGTAAGCGATGTAATTGGTAAGAAGATAGCGAGTTTCATATCTTGCCATGAACATGATGATAATATTTATTTCACTGATGTTTTCCATGAGGTAAAACAAACGCTAAGTTCCAGAAGCTATGATGTCTTTCCATTTATCAAGCCAGATGGACATTTCATTTATCATAGTGGCATTCTTATACCACTCAAAGACGATAAGGGAAACTATGCAGGAGTACTGGGAACCATTGGTAAACCGGTTGAGCAGAAAATAGTTCACAGATTATTTAGGGATAAGCTCCGGTCAATAGAAAGATTGGAAGATATCTATAGGACCAGTCCTGTTGTGGCCTTTCTGTGGTCAGCTAAAAGCAACTGGCCGGTTCTATTTGTTTCAGAGAATGTTTCCCAGTTTGGATATAATACTGAAGACTTCATGTCCGGGGATATATCATACAGTGATATTGTACATCCCGATGATATTCATGTTCTAAAGGATGAAATCTCACAACTTGAGATACAGGATAAGATGTTCTTCTCAAAAGAATACAGATTGCTGACAAAAAAAGGTGATATAAGATGGGTGACCGAGAGATCATATCTCGTACGTGATGAAAAAGGGACACCCGTGTATTATCAAGGTATAGTCATCGATATCAATGATCGGAAAAATGCAGAAGATGCTGCTTTTAAAGCAGAGAAGAAATACCGTCTTATATTTGAGAACTCTCCACTTGGGCTTTTCTATTTCAATGAAAAAGGTATGATAACCAATTGCAATGAACAATTTCTGGATATAATCCATCTTCATAGTAAAGGGGAAATCATCGGCTTTAATATGGTCACAGATATCGTGGATGAGGCAATGCGAAAGGCCATAGATGATGTAATTGCCAGAAAGATGGGACATTTTGAAGGTAAATATCATACGGTCATAAGTGGACAAGACGTTCATATTAAGGCAGACTATAGTCCTAACATAGGTGAGGATGGAGCATTTCTTGGTGGAATTGGTATCTTTGAGGATATATCAGCACGTAAAAAAGCAGAAGCTGAACTGCGCCTGGATGAATCAAGACTTGAAGCTCTTCTAAAGGTCACACAGATGAAAGACACTTCTATTAAGGGTATATCTGATTTTGTACAGGAGGAAGCTGTGCGTCTTACACAGAGCAGGATGGGTTATCTGGCCCTTCTGAATGATCAGTTAAATGTGCTTAAGATATATTCATGGTCCGGGAATATTATGAGCAAGTGCAAGGTCCGAGATATGAATATTGAATATCCACTAGAAAGTACAGGTCTGTGGGGTGAGCCCATAAGACAGGGAAAAGCTATCATTGTAAATGACTTTGATGCTCCCAATAAAAATAAACATGGTTATCCTCAGGGTCACATCAAGCTCAAACGCTATATGAGCATTCCTATCTTTGATGGAAAGAAGATAGTAGGTTCTGCAGGTGTTGCCAATAAAGATGAAGAGTACAATCTATCAGATGTCAGGCAAATGACGCTGTTAATGGAGGGTATTTTGGGGCTTATACAGCACAAAAGAGACGGAGATAAACTCAGAGAGTATGCTGATGAACTATCAAGGGTCAATGCTGAGCTTAAAATGTCAAACGCTGAGCTTTTAGAAGTCAATAAGGAGTTAAAATCCCTGGACCTTATGAAGGATGATTTTCTGTCAAATGTAAGTCATGAGTTTAAAACACCTCTCACGTCCATACAGGGCTACAGCCAGCTTGTGGCGGACCAGACATTGGGGTCTGTTAATGATCAGCAGAAAAAAGCGGTTGGCACTATTATAAGGAATGCAGAACGCCTGCGCCGGTTGGTTGATTCACTATTGTATCTTAGCAGATCACAATCCGGGAAACTGAATTATTCATTTGAGGTGATAAAACTGAACGACATTATAAACAGCTCTATACAGGATCTGGCACTTCAGGCAGAAGGCAAGGATATAATCCTTGTAAATGATATATCCGATGACCTACCTTCAATTCAGGCTGACCGTGATAAAATGACGGATGTGTTTGTAAATCTTATAGACAATGCTATAAAGTTCACACCAAAGGGTGGCAGGGTCATTATATCAGCATATTTGTCTGAGGACTTTATTTATGTTGAAGTAGAGGATACTGGTATTGGTATACCAGAAGATAAGATCCCAAAGCTTTTTGAACGTTTCTATCAGGTTGATTCCTCGGTAAGGAGAAGATATGGTGGTACCGGTCTTGGTCTTTATATCTGTAAGAAGATAGTTTTGGATCATAACGGTGGTATTTATGTTACTAGTAAGGAAGGTAAAGGCACTAAAGTGCATATACTTCTTCCAATGGCTAAATAAGTTCAGAACAACTCCTTCTTTTACCATTCGCTTGTACTTTGATGAACGGATATTTATTTGTAATTCTTCTTTCTATATTTCATTCCTGACTTTCTCTCTGCTAAAGGTGATAAAATGAAAATTATAATAATAGGCGGTTTTCTTGGCAGTGGTAAAACAACAACACTTAGAAACCTTGGTAAACATCTAATCGATAAAGGTCATAAAATAGCTATTATAGTAAATGAGGTGGGTGATGTAGGGGTTGACGGAGAGACCATATCAAGCAGTGGGCTTGTAACCAAGGAACTTACAAGTGGTTGCATCTGCTGTTCCCTTAAGATAAGTATGGAACACACCCTGCAGACCATAATCGAGGAATATGGTCCTGATGTTGTTATCATAGAGCCTACAGGTATTGCATTCCCGCTGCAGATAAAAGAGCATATCGAACTTATGGACATAGGGGATGTTTCATTTGCTCCGGTTGTCACTATTGTGGATGCCAGCAGGTTTGGTGTTGAGTGGACGCAAATACCCAGATTCATAGAGAACCAGATAAAAGAATCTGAGATCGTCTGCATAAATAAGATAGACATTGTAAATAAGGAGGCTATTGCAAACTCCACCAAGATGGTGCTTGAAATTAATCCTGATGTCATTGTGGTAGAGTTCTCTGCAAAGAATGCAGATGAAAAATTCCAGAGGTTCCTGGATCTGCTAACTGGTGAGAGTAAGATACATCAGGACCGTGAGGACATTAACTCCATAGAGGTATCAGGTGTTGGAAGTTATGCTGGCGAGTATTCGCTGATCACAAAAGATATACATGAAGACACTGTGACGACTATGCTGGTACACATGCTTATGGGCATAAAGGATAAAATAATACAACTCAATCCTGAATTCATAGGACATGTTAAGATAAGTTTCAGATTTAAAGAAGGCCTTATAAAAGGCAGCCTGACATCATCTGAAGGTGAGCCTGTTATCGAGATCCTTGACGAGCGAGGTAGCACTGAAGAGCACCTGAAATTTCTGAGTGCTGTAACACAGGTTCCTAAAGAGGAGCTTGTGCAGATTGTAGACAGATGCATTGGGGATTCACTGGAACAAGAAGGCATATCATTTGAAAAGGTAAGCTCAAAGGCCCAAGACGAGCAAAATATAATAAAACTTGATCTGTAAGCCTTCTATATATCCTATTATCTGGCTTCATTCAGGACAATATCTTTTTTTAAGGAGGGATGGGTCTCAATGGATAAATACCATTGAAGCATATTTTCTTGCTGTGGAACAGGACTTTGAATTTGAAATTATCAAATAAGTTGCAAAGATTATTCTTGTGGCTGCCAGAACTGCTCCCAGGGTTGAAGGTGTGGATGACATTGTGAACTTTATTCCTGATGAAGCTGACAGGATGATGCATGCGGATGTGTCCATGGCAGGTTGTAGATGATTTCTCTGCCAGATGAAAGCCTGTTTGCCATCTACAATAATTCAAAGCGTAACCATTATAGCACTAAAACCACTTCTCCCTCAGTATACTTGGTACTGGCTTTACGGTGAATATCATGATAAAAGCAGGAATTATAGGGGCATCGGGGTATACGGGTGGGGAGCTTATGCGCTTACTCCTAGTTCACCCCAAGGTCAAAGTTACGGTGGCTACTTCAAGGAAACTTGATGGAAACGATGTATGCGATACGCATCCGCATCTCAGGGGGCTTACAAAGCTTAAGTTCCAGAACTTGGAGCCTGAAGAAGTGGGTTCTTGTTGCGATGTTGTTTTCGTGGCCGTGCCACATGGAACTGCAATGTATATAGTTCCACAGCTCATGGAAGGAAAAGCAAAGGTGATAGACCTGAGTGCAGATTACAGGCTCAGGCAGGATATCTTCGAATCTGTTTATAAGCTTGAGCATAAAGATCCAAGGGAGGCCGTGTTCGGTCTACCGGAACTTCATCCTGAGATCGCTGGTGCAACCTTAATTGCAAACCCGGGATGCTTCCCAACAGGCGCTGTTCTTGCTGCTGCGCCGCTGGCAAGTGCAGGACTTATCAGCTCGGTAGTGTTTGATTCAAAATCAGGCATTACAGGTGCAGGGATCGAGCCATCACAGACATCCCACTACCCCAACATGGCTGAGAATGTTCAGGCCTATAAGCTTACTACTCACAGGCACGTGGCAGAGTTTCTGCAAGAGCTCAGCAGGCTGGATAGTTCCCTGACAAACATCAGCTTTACACCTCATGTTGTACCTTCTATCAGGGGGATACTTACCACTGCACACATATTCACAAAAGAGAAACTTGAGCTTGAATATGTCAGATATGTTTATGATCAGATGTATAAGGACAAACCATTTGTAAGGGTTATAGAAGGCATACCTTCTCTAGGTGCAGTACGTGGTTCTAACTTCTGTGAC
Source organism: Methanosarcinaceae archaeon (assembly GCA_003565715.1). Classification (GTDB taxonomy): domain Archaea; phylum Halobacteriota; class Methanosarcinia; order Methanosarcinales; family Methanosarcinaceae; genus Methanolobus. Next base: position 9,178 of record PXAV01000053.1, on the reverse strand, counting down.
ATAGGATTTGAAGTGGATCATCGTAACAACCGCATAGTTGTGGTCTCAGCTATTGACAATCTTGTAAAGGGTGCATCAGGGCAGGCAATACAGAACATGAATATCATGTTTGGTATCCCTGAGACAGAAGGTATTTGGTATGCTGCTACTTTTCCCTGATTGCAGATCCTGAGATATTATAGATAAGTAAAATTACATATAAGCAAGGTATTATAATGGAAATAAAAGATGTAATGAATCCAAACGTTGTTACTTGTTCCCCGGATACACCTATCAGGGAAGTAGCTCAGATATTGAAACAAAACGATATTAGTGGTCTTCCTGTTGTGGATGGGGGGAAGGTGCTTGGTATAGTTTCTGAAGGAGATCTTTTAAAACTTCTGGAAGTACCAGAACATGGGGGACTCTGGTTACCCAGTCCTTTTGAGGTCATAGAAGTTCCTATTCGTGAGCTTCTAAATTGGGAAGAGACCAAGAAAATGCTTGATGATTTCGGGTCAAAACCTATCAGCGAGATTATGAAAAAACATGTCTATACTGTGTATCCCACAGATTCTGTGCAAAAAGCTTCATCTCTAATCACCAAGCATCGGATAAACCGTCTTCCTGTGATCAATAACGAAGGCAAGCTTGTTGGTATTGTGACAAGGGGCGATATTATTGATGGGCTTGGAAGATTATGATCATATCTTTTAGGAAGGCATACTATGAAATATATCAAAGGCGGTATCTGTGCAGTTAAAGGAGTGCGTGCAGGCGGTATAAAACCCGGAAAGATGGGAATAGCAGTCATCCAGGCAGAGGGTAATGCTGCCGGAGCGTACACACGGAATAAGGTGATAGCGGCGCCACTTGTGGTTACAAGGGATCGTATATCCAGGACAGGAAAACTTGCAGGGATCATTGTTAACAGTGGCAATGCAAATGCTTTTACAGGGCTCCAGGGCCTTGCAGATGCAAGGATAATGGCATCTACTCTGGCATCAAAGCTTGGAATAGATGAGGAATTGGTGGGCGTTGCTTCAACGGGAATTGTAGGTCGCAAACTTGATACCGGATGGATAAGTGCAAATATACAGGATGCTTTGAAATCCATGGGTGAGGATGAAGATGCAAGTATGAGGGCAGCACGTGCTATCATGACAACAGACACAGTCCCCAAGGAGATCGCCATAGAGATGGACTCTGGTATTCGCATTGCAGGAATTGCCAAAGGTTCAGGGATGATAGAGCCTAATATGGGTACTATGCTTGCTTTTATCTATACTGACGCTGACATAACTTCAAAAACATTACATTCCTGCCTTAGCACAGCTGTTGATAAGAGCTTTAATATGGTTGTCGTTGATGGTGATACAAGTACTAATGATATGGTGCTGCTGACAGCAACAGCAAGGTCTGGTATCAGCCCACAGATAAATGATTTCCAGGCAGGCCTTGAGCTTGTAATGACCGAACTTGCAAGAATGATAGCAATTGATGGTGAAGGGGCAAGCAAACTAATAGAATCAAAGGTCACAGGTGCCTCAACGGTGCAGGATGCACAACTTGTTGCAAAGGCAATTGTACGTTCACCTCTTGTCAAGTCCGCAATATTTGGCCAGGATCCAAACTGGGGAAGGATAGTTGTGGCAGCCGGATATTCAGGTGCCGACATAGATCAGGAAAAGATATCTCTTTCTTTCTCAGCTGGTACCGAGGTAGTAGAACTGGTTAGAGAAGGCCGTGTTCTAAGTAACAATGAAGAGGACCTGTCCAGCTTAATGTCTATAATGTCACAGGATGAGATATTCATTATAGTTGATCTTGGAATGGGGGATAAGACAGCAACAGCATGGGGCTGTGATCTTACCTATGACTATGTTAGGATAAATGCAGAATACACTACATGAGTAAGTAACAATGTTTTACTTGCTCCTTTATTTATAGGTATGGCTGCCAGGATTTTCAGTGTCCATCCATCGTTTATATATACATTATAAACATAATTCATCCCAATTAGGTGAAACAATGGAGATAGCCGAATGGGAGAAACGGTATTCAAAAGCAGTTTCCAATGTGAAGGGGCAGCTTGGGGATGTAAGGGGTGTATTTGTGGCATACAACAGCAATGTCGATGCCATGAAACATATAAGAGAGGAAGAAATACAAAAACTCATAGCTATCCTGGGCTGTGAGAATATACATGAAAGGATAGCACAGTATCCAAGGGACATAAACGACCCAGTCGATCTGATGGCCAGGTTAATCATCGCTATGCGGGATGGTAAGGCTGCTGAGGTTCCCACCTACAACACTGATATCCATGAATGGCTAATGGATAATCTTGTATTTGATTCTGCCAGGATGGGGGGGCAGGCTGGTATCATATCAAACCTCCTGGCAAATCTTGGTATCAGTAATGTAATAAGTTATGTCCCCTGGCTATCACAGGAGCAGTCTGAGTATTTTGTTGACTCTCCAAATCTTAAACATCCTGTAATGGAAAACGATAAGCTTGTACTAAAGCATCCAAAAAAGGCATATGACCCACAGCAAAAACCAAAGATAAATTGGATAATTGAGTTTTCCAGGGGCATGAGGGTCAACTGTGCAGGTGAACAGTATGAGGTTCCAAGGGACAATCGTCTTATAGTTTCCTCCAGGCCAGAATGGATACGTATCGACATGAGTCCAAACATGTACGATCATCTTTCAGACATAAGGGAAGGTATCGATGGAGCTATACTTGCTGGTTATCAGATGATAAAGGAAGAATACGGCAATGGTACAACATACAGACATTATGTTGACAGGGCTGTCAATGTAATTGAGAAACTAAAAGGATGTAATCCCCTGATGCGTATACATGTGGAGTTCACATCTATACAGAACAAGGTCATACGCAAGGCGATATTGACGGATATAGTGAAAAAACATGTAACTTCTCTTGGTCTTGATACTGTGGAAGTTGCAAATGCCCTTAATGTACTTGGATATGAGGAGCTTGCTTACTCTGTTATAGAAAAGGATGAGAATAGTATAGTTTCTCTTTACGAGGGGGCTGTCAGGTTGTTGAAAGAACTTGAACTTCAGAGGGTACATATCCATTCCCTTGGTTATTACATCTGTGTGGTATCAAAGGACCACCCCCTTGATGTGGATGCACACAGGCAGGCCCTGTTATTCTCCTCGGCCCTTGCAGCAACACAGGCAAGTATTGGCGAAGTAAAAAGTTTTGATGATATGTCCATTGGTCTGAAAGTACCTGTCTATTCTCAGGGACATAATGACCTGATAGAACTTGAAAAGTATCTTGTAAGAAGGGGGATATGTACTGCGCAGGATTTTGAGGATGGGTGTATAAGTGTTGATGGGCACAACCTTATAATCATTCCTTCCAAGGTTGTAAAGGAACCTGTTGCAACGGTGGGAATAGGAGATGCCATATCAGCAGGTGCCTTTGTTGCTTTACTTGCTAAGATGCCAAAGATCAATATATGTAACATAGAGGAGTGAGCAGATGAATATCCTGTGTGCATACAATGCAAACATAGATGCTATATATCATGTTGGTGGCAAGGAACTTTCCTGTATGCTTCAGGGGGAGGACATTAAAGAACTCCGGGAGATAATTAATGATGCTCCAGGTTTTATATCTTCAAGGGAACACTTTTTTGCAGGTCTTATAATGTGCATGCAAAATGGCATAGGAGCTGAATGGATGGTTCTTGAAACAGAGGTATTTGAATGGCTGAAACAAACCTTTTTGGCTGATTCTTTAATGAGGATGGGGGGTAACATGGGTATAATGTCCAACGTGCTCTCTGAACTTGGTGCATCCCGGGTCATACCCAATGTTGCAAGCCTCTCTGAACTTCAGACATCTTTTTTTTCAAAAAAGGCTGTTTTCCATCCGTATATGGATAAACTATACAGCAGCACGGAAATCAGCAATATAATTGATAACAAAAAAAAACTAAAAGACCTTATACATTTTGTGTTCGATTTCAAAAAAGGTGACAAGTTCACAATAAACAGAGAGGTCATTGTCGTTCCCCGGGAAAATAGATTCATAGCTACATACGACCCTCTGAACTTCAGCCTGTATATTGATGAGCACTTCAAAAACTATGCCCACAAACATGCAAATGAGATGCATGGGGCAATTATTTCCGGTTATCACCTCTTACAGCACCCTGATGGTCAAAAAAAACACGGAAGCTTATCAAAGCAACTGCCAAAGAAGAAAATTATGAATTATGCCTATAAACAAAGGCTTAATTCATCCACTGAGCAACTTCAGAGCTGGAAAGATAAAAGGGATGATATTCGAATACATGTGGAACTTGGTCATTTCTCAAATGATGATATAGCTTCTTATGCATTCTCTATCCTTTCTCCTGTAGTTGATAGCATTGGTATGAACGAGGATGAACTGGCTATGCTTGCCCACATTCATGGAATGGAAACAAGAAATATACTTGAGATGGATCCTGTATTAATTGCACAAGTGGCTATAGAACTGTGTAAAAACTATGATCTTAGCAAAATACTTGTACATACAAGGGAGTTTGTGCTTTCTGTTTCATGCATGAATGATGACCCTGATAAAGTAATAGAAGCAATTGATTTTGGTGTCAGGTGTGCAGCTGCTTTTGCCTGTTCGGGAAAACTTGCTGACAGGAATACCCTGCTTGACATTTCCTCTGAAATAGAGGAAAGCGAACTTGGGATAGCAGCATGTTCAAGGCTTGCAAGGCATATTGAAGAAAAAAGGATGTGCAGTAGTGTCTGTGGGGTTTACATGTCATTTCAGGTCAGTATGGTACCGACACGTGTGTGCGATGATCCAGTATCTAAAGTAGGACTTGGGGATACAATCTCAGCCGCTATTTTTTTAAGGGAGCTTGAACTCTTTGCATAAGATGTATACCATTTTCTCTGAGGATTTTAACCTTGACTATACTCTGGATTGCGGCCAGGTATTTCGCTGGGATTATTCTGATGGATGGTGGAAAGGGGTTGTCAATGGCCATGTCGTACGCCTGCAACAGGATAAGAACAGTGCTGAGATATTGGTGGATTCAAAGCTTTCAAAGTCTTTCCTTGAGGACTACTTTCGGCTTGATGATGACCTTGATGCCATTCTTCAGGATGTTAACAGGGATGAGTTCATGGATGATGCAATCAGTAAATATAGGGGGCTTAGACTAATAAGGCAGGATCCCTGGGAGTGCCTTATATCTTACCTGCTTGCAACTGCGTGGAGTATTCCAAATATAAAAAGAGGTATTTTCACAATGTGCAGCAACTATGGTGAGGAAATAGAAAAGGGTTATTATAGTTTTCCTTCTCCTTCATCACTTGTTAAAGTATGTGATGATGACCTAAGGGGTTGTAAACTTGGCTTTAGATCAGCACGCATTATAAAGGCAGCCCAGTATGTTGAAAAAGGTGACCTTGTGCTTGATGATATATTTGAAATGGACTACGTGACAGCAAAGAGAACATTGATGCTCATTGAAGGTATCGGTGAGAAAGTTGCAGATTGTATACTACTTTTTGCATATGGAAAATTAGAAGCTTTTCCCGTGGACACACATGTGGAAAAAGTGGTTCGGAAAATATACGGGCACCACGATTATTTCAATGGGAAAACAACAAAGAGCAAGATAGCTGCTTGGGGACGCATGTATTTTGGCCATTATTGTGGCTATGCACAACAATATTTTTTCTATCAAAAAAGACTTGAAAAAAGCTAAACATATGTATGATGTCTGTGAATACTACATGATACTCACGTATGCTGTTCCCATCTTTTAAGGAATATCCTAAAATCCGGGTCTTCTATCTTCAAAATGTTCTCATTCTCCAGGATAGAATAACCATCCTCAACTGCCATTCTAATATGCTTCCCAAGCGAGCATTCTTTTATTCTGTTATTCAGGAGCTTTTTTGCATCCGGGAATCTTCTCTTTATGTCTACTACATAAAACCCATCTTCTATGTACATAGAAAAAAGTTCATCAGATTCCCTGTACTTTTCCTTAAAACCTTTTGCATGTTCCGATACCCACACTGGTGGTCCTCTGTGTTTCTTTGCATATGGGAGTTTTGATGATATAAGTTCTATCAGGACAACAGCTTCTTCCTTTACCCAGTGTCCTGATCGCATTAACTGGAATTCATGTTCTTCCATAAGTGCACATATACCATTTTCCATTTTACGCATCTGGGGATAAAGTATGTCATCCACAATATCTGGTGCTTTGAAGACTATGGCAATAAAAGAACTACCCCTGGATACAAACATATTCACAAGATCATTATTATTCATTGCTTCTGTCTTTTCCGGGAAGAAGAAACTTCCAGAAGGATCTTCTATATATGACCTGCATGCATCGATAAAATATGCAAAGCTGTTAAGGGACAGTGCTGCAGCAACATTCCTTTTTGAGTCTGTAGGGTCTATTACGACCAGTGGATCATTGTGTTTGTGTATGCCATGTTCCATCATGTCGATGGTAAGGCCAGGTTTCCAGTTACATGCGCTCTTAATGGTGCTTATAAAGGAACCATAGTGTATTATTAAAAGCTCTGTAAGATAACCCGAGAAACCCTGTGTACGAAGCTCAGAGCCATAGGTTCCGATACCTTTCATGAATTGTTTCATGATCAATACCTCATCTTCAAGACCCGATATGGTCATCTTAATGAACTCATTGTGAAATGGTGTCCTGTCGACTGCAGAAAGTATGCATGAAGCTGAATCTACACCAAAACAGGGAACCAGATCAACATCGAACCCTTTGTAGTTCATATTTATATATGGATGCTCTGCATAGCGTTCCTCTACTTTATCCCCATTCTTTGAAACTTCCCTGGCAATACGCAGACCATTGCTCTCCAGTTCTTCCCGGCTGGTGTCTGGTGGGAAGGATATGAAAATGTCCAGATCATGGGTTCCGGATATCCAGGTGTTCCTTGCAGCAGAACCTACCAGCTTTGGTACGATTCCTTCTATATTATGATTATTTGCTGCATCTTCAACTTTCAATAGCAGTTCTACAGCTATGTCCTCAAGTATCCTTCTTTCTTCAGGACTTGGTTTTATCCTGTCAAGCACCTGTTCTTCGACTGTCATTATTATCCGGAGTTGATCTGTTAGTACTAAAATACAAATTTGAAAAACGATGCCTTACAATTATGTTCCTTGTATGTGAAAATATTAACATTCTATCATATCAGCATCGTGGCAGAGATATCCTTGTTCAGCATATTCCAATGTTCTCTTTTTTAATGACGTGGTTATAGTTCTTATAACCCAGTATATCAGCTATCATATCGGTGTGCTGGCCTTTTACCTTCTCAAGCTCTTCTGAAGTATAATCTGTGATACCCTTTGCAAAGACCACACCACCACAGGTCAGTTCAACTATCTCTCCTCTCCCATATTTTCCATTGACTGCCACAACTCCGGAAGGCAGCAGGCTCATACTGTTAAGTATGGCATCCCTAGCCCCTGCATCCACTGCAATGGAACCGGATGTTCTGGAGAGCAGTATCCAGCGTATCCTGTTCTTATGGACCTCTAAGTTAGCAAGGAAAAGTGTTCCTATGTCTTCTCCGGCAAGTACACTGGTTACAACATTATCAACATTGCTGTTTGCTATGACAAGGTAGCATCCGGACATATGGCATATCTTTGCAGCCTCTATTTTTGTCCTCATTCCCCCAACACCTTTCATGCTGGTGGGGTTACCACCATAACTTTCGATCACAGGGGTTATTTCTTCAACAATGCTAAGAAGCTGTGCATCAGCATTTCGTTTTGGATTCTTGTCATAAAGTCCGTCAATATCAGAGAGGATGATCAAAAGGTCTGCTTCCATTTTACTTGCTACCATTGCCGACAATTTGTCATTGTCTCCAAATGTTGCCTCTATCTCATTAACACATGTACTGTCATTTTCGTTGATTATCGGTATGACACCATAGCTTAGAAGGGTGGATATGCTGTTTCTCAGATTTAGGTATGTAAGTCGGTTGGAAAAGGATTCATAGGTAAGAAGTATCTGAGCTACTTTCAGGTTATACTTTGCAAAGGAATTGCTCCACTCCTGCATAAGTATACTCTGGCCTACAGCTGCACAGGCCTGTCTGACGGGTATTTCCTTTGGTCTGGTGTCAAAGTCAAGGACATCTATACCAATTCCAATAGCACCTGAGCTTACAAGAATGACCTTTTTTCCCATTTCATGCATCTCAGCTACCTGGGCAGCTATCCTGTCCATTAGCTGGTGATTTAGCTTACCTTCTTCTGTGCTAATGGATGATGTGCCAACTTTTATGACAACACGGTTCACATCTTTGAAATGGTCTTTCCTGTCTTCCAAAAAAATGCTCCTGTAAGCTTTTTATTTTTAATTGGTTCGATTCTAAACTAATTTGCAGAAAGGGCATCAGAGGATTTTTTGTTCAGCTTGCGGTGTGTGTATCTTTTTGCGTTCTCTCCCGTGTAATCTGCTACCTTATCACCATTACCAGCCAGGATATACTTGTATATTAGCAGACCTTCCATGCCAACCGGGCCACGTGCATGGACCTTGTTAGTGCTGATACCGACCTCCGCTCCTTTCCCATAGCGGAAACCGTCTGCAAATCTGGTTGAAGCATTTATCATCACACTAGAGGAATCCACAAGTTCGCTGAACCTTTTCTTTTTAATAATGCTTTCAGTTATGATACCATCTGTGTGATGGGAACCATAATTGTTGATGTGGTCAATTGCCTCTTCCATTGAGCTTACTATTCTTATAGAAAGTATAAGGTCATTGTACTCGCTTCTCCAGTCGTCCTCTATAGCCCTGGATATACTTTTAATGAAATCTATCTGTTCAAGTAAATTAAATGAGCTTTCATCGCATCGCATCTGAACTCCGGCTTCATCATACATCCTTGCCATCTTGGGAAGGAACTTATCAGCTATCTTCTCATTGATGAGCAAGGTTTCCATTGCATTGCATACAGCAGGGTACTGTACCTTTGAGTCAAAACATACGTCATATGCCTTTGCCAGATCAGCTTCATCATCCACATACGCATGGCAGATACCGTCTGAGTGTCCAAGTACCGGTATCTTTGTGTTGTCCTGCATGTATTTTACAAAAGAGTTTGATCCTCTAGGGATGAGCAG
>PXAV01000144.1 GCA_003565715.1 Methanosarcinaceae archaeon | reverse complement strand
TCGTAAAAACAACTGAAGAGACTTTTGATGATGATGTGAACGAAACGCTCTTGCTGATCGGTAACTTCTTCCAGGTAGATAGATCTTATCTGTTTTTGTTCTCAGACAATTACCAGTTCATGACAAACACTCATGAATGGTGCAATGAAGGCATTACACCTCAAATGGACATTATTCAAAATTTCCCTACTGATTCATTACCTTGGTGGAAATCACAGATCCTGTCGACAGATTTTGTTCATATTCCTGATGTATCTAAGCTTCCAGAAGAAGCAAATGCCGAGAAAGAAGAGTTCAGACGTGAGGAAATTAAATCAATTATTTGCATACCGGTTAAAAGTGCTGACAAGATATGGGGTTTTATCGGATTTGACGCTGTAAAAAAAGAGTATATATGGAGTGAAAGTGAAGTTCATTCTCTCACAGTAATAGCAAATACCATAGGCAAGCTGCTTTTAAGGCAGCAGAACAAAAATCGACTTGACACAATTCTATCCAATACCCCAGCTGTGATCTATACCTATCAAATTGATTCTCAGGGTACCCCACACCTTACTTTCATTAATGAAAATGTCAGCAAAATACTTGGCTTTAGTCCAAATGATCTTATTGAAAGCATGGAACTTTGGGCAAGTTGTGTACATCCGGATGATATGCCAAAGCTCCGGGATAAACTTTCCGGAAAGGATATTACCAGCAAATACCGATTTAGAGACAAGAATGGACGATATCATTGGCTTTTGGATAATCAGAAAGTTCTGAGGAAAGAGTCAGGTTTTGCTGAAATGATCGGAACCTGGTGGGATATTACCAAACAAAAAGAAGCTGAAATTTCCTTGCAGGAAAGCGAGGAATTTCTAAGAAATATCTTTGAAAGCATACTTGCTGGTTTTTGGGACTGGAATCTGGTAGATAATACCGAGTACCTCAGTCCGACCTTCAAAAAAATGTTCGGTTATGAGGATCATGAAATGGAGAACTCACCTGAAGCCTGGCAGAGGATCGTCTTCCAGGAGGATCTGCCCGGTGTACTCAAACTGTTTGCACAACACGTGAACAGCCGTGGGAGGGTACCTTTCTACAATGAAGTTCGCTATCGTCATAAAGACGGTTCAACAGTCTGGGTAATATGTGCAGGACAGATTATTGAATGGGCTGACGATGGAACACCAATACGCATGGCAGGGTGCCATGTCGACATCACCGAGCGCAAGCGGGTGGAGGACAAAATAAAAGAGACACTTTCGATTCTGGAGGCCACCCTGGAGTCCACCGGTGACGGCCTGCTGGTTGTCGATCGGGAAGGGACGATAATAAAATGGAATGAGAAGTTTATTGAATTGTGGCGAATTCCCACAGAACTGACCTACGAGAAAAACGAAGAAAAGTTGCTGGGATGTGTGCAGGACCAATTGGCTGACCCCGAAGAATTTAATGCCCGGGTTCAAGAGATATACAATAAACCCGAAGAGATAAGTCTTGAAAGAATCGAGCTTGCCGATGGCCGTGTGTTTGAGCGTTACTCACAACCACATAGGTTGGGTGGGGAGATAACTGGCCGGGTCTGGTCCTTCCGCGACATCACCCAAAGAAAAAGGACAGAAGAAGCATTGAATATCGCCAAAGAGCAGGCAGAGACTGCCAGCAAGGCAAAGTCCGAGTTCCTTGCCAATATGTCCCATGAGATACGCACACCTATGAACGGTGTTATAGGCATGACAAGCCTGCTTATGGACACTGAGCTTGCTGAAGAGCAAAAATACTATGTTGAAACGATACAGACAAGCGGAGAGTTATTGCTTAGTCTTATAAATGACATATTAGATTTCTCCAAGATCGAAGCATGCAAGTTAGATCTGGAAGTCCTTGATTTTGATCTAAGCGATATGCTTGATGACTTTGCTTCAATACTGGCTGTAAGTGCTCATGATAAAGGGCTTGAATTCATCTGTGCATATGAACCTGATGTTCCTGTTCATTTAAGGGGTGATCCCAGCCGTTTGCAGCAGATATTGACAAATTTGACAGGAAATGCGATTAAATTCACAGAAAATGGCGAAGTTGTTGTGCGCGTAAGCCTTGAATCTGAAAATGGATATGAGGCCCTGTTACACTTTTCTGTTAAGGATACTGGAATTGGTGTCCCTGAAGAAAAAATCGGATCCCTTTTTAATACATTCTACCAAGCGGATGCATCAACCACACGGAAATATGGAGGCACTGGTCTTGGCCTTGCTATATCAAAACAACTCGTTGAGCTGATGGGTGGCCAGATAGGCGTGAGAAGTGAGGAAGGTGTGGGATCTGAGTTCTGGTTCACAATTCCCTTCGTTAAACATTCTGGTGCAAAGTCCAAAAACACATCACTGCATCACATAAAGGATTTACGCATATTGATAGTGGATGATAATACAACCAATCGTGAAATACTAAGGGCTTGGCTTTTATCCCGGGGGGCTAAAGTAGCCGAGGTTGAGAATGGTGCTGCAGCGCTGCAAGAGCTCTATCAGGCACATGAGAATAACTATCCATTTGATGTGGCACTTCTTGATATGCAAATGCCAGGAATGGATGGCATGACCCTTGCCAATCTTATAAGATCTGATGACAAGCTCAAAGATATTCCTCTCATGATGCTGACCTCACTTGGGCAGTGGCAGACTTCTGATAAATGTAATAAAAGCCAGTTCATTGCCTTCATTACTAAGCCTATAAATCATAAGGAGCTGCTTGAGAAACTATCATGTCTTTCCAGTACAAATATGGGTAACGTAAATTCAGAACCAGCTGTTCTGCAAGAAGATCCATTTGAGAGGATCAATAAAGGTCTAAGGATCCTTCTGGCCGAGGATAATATTGTGAATCAGAAAGTTGCACAAAGTATGTTAAAGAAGATAGGCCACAAAGTGGACACTGTAGCCAATGGCAAGGAGGCTATAAAAGCACTTGAAATGATCCCCTACGATCTTGTAATTATGGATGTGCAGATGCCTGAAATGGATGGTATAGAGGCTACAAAGCTAATAAGAGGCACAAGTTCTGCCGTTCTTGATCATAAAATACCTATCATTGCAATGACAGCACATGCCATGACAGGAGACAGGGACCGTTTCATTGAAGCCGGAATGGATGATTACATCGCAAAACCGGTTTCTATAAGGTTATTCATAGAATTGCTCGATAAATGGTCAAAAGAATTGGGTGCAAAAAGCTATGACGTTGCCTCATCTGACGGACCAGCTCATCAAACATATATACCCATTTTTGACAAAGAGGCTTTTATGGAGAGGATGGATGGTGATATCGAGCTGGCACGTAAACTCATTTCTACATATATGGAGTATACGCCCCAGGACATAGTATCCCTGAAGGCAAGTATAAAGTGTAAACGTGCAAATTCAGAGGAAATAGCCAACAATGCACACATGATAAAAGGTTCATCAGCGAACATCGGTGGTATGATCTTAAGTAACATTGCCAGTGAAATTGAACAGTTGGCCAGGGCAGGTAATGTGGTGGAAGCTGCAAACATGATTGGAGAAGTGGAAAAACAGTTTGAATTGCTAGAACAGCACCTAAAAGAAATATGAAATGATCGCTTTTCTTAATATCAACTTTTTATTAGTATCGATTATTTCTTCTCACATTCCGCAGGTACGAAACAATTATGAATAAGTTTGCATGATAGCGGTTTTCTAATATAACTATTATAACCTCATTTATATATGTAGAAATCTATCCGGAAAGGGGCTATTTTAGAAGCATCTTTTGCGTACTGGCAAAATACATTCCTCCATGTATACGACCAAAAACGGTATCATACAAAATTATGAACTTTTATTGTCGACCTGCGGAATGTGAGCTAAATAATATTCACAATGTTTGATCTTATTGAACTCGTTTCAAAAGCATATATACAACTACAACCAATAGTCGTATGGGTTTTGATTACTTTAAGGCCTTAAATGCACAGTAATAAGGAAGGAGTATACATGGAACATAAGAATATCACTGATAATGTAAAAAATGTACTTGTCCATATGAAAGGTGTAGAAACCATCTATTTGCTCAATGAAGAGGATAGGGGGATTGTGAGGGAACTTGAGAAGAAAGCTGATGAGATGACCCTGATGGGACTTGGTAGGGGTGACAATAAAGGTGTTAAGGCGGTCCTTAAAAATAATGTGCTCTTCGCTTTTACCACAAACATGGACTTTAAGTGGCCGGAGGGACCAAATATAATCCTCATGCACGGTGAGCGTGTTGTAGGCCATGACCTTGATGATGAGGCTAAACTTGAGGAAATGAAGGCATGCAAGGATAAACTCGTACTTGGTAACATTGTCATATACGATACCAGTGTCATCAAAGGAATGGATGCCAAGACCAATCCGTTGCTCGTTGTGATGCCACCGAAGACCTGTAAGGAGGTGGAGTGTGTAGATAGGGTATTTAATGTAGTCCTCGCATCACCTTCCACGCCAAGCGATGAATATCTGAAGGGGAAAATGGGACTTGAACATCTCCACGGGACCGGTACCTTCCTGCTGGGATTCGATTTTGATTCTTCAAGCAGTTAAAATATCCATATCTGTTAAAAGAGCCTATTTCAAAACCTTTTTTCTTTATAGATACGCAAGATCAATGATTTACTTAAAGACCACTGGATCCTTCACGTATCCTCACTTCATTTTTTCCCGTTCATCTGCCTCCAATGACATCTGTTTCCACAAAAGACACCAGATCAGAAGCGAATCGACGCGGCTCTTCCCAGTGAGGGGCATGTCCAGTATCCGAATACTCCACGTAATGTGCATTCTGAATTGCAGCTATCTGAGCTTCCTGGTCATTACGGGTTGTAATACCATCTCGGTCTCCCCAGATGATCATTGTCGGCAATTTAATGGTATGGAGTTTTTCTGAAAAATCATCCTGAAGTGCACCTTCCACCAGCGCCTGCCATACACGGACCGGAAGCTTCAGGCTTTCCTGAACGATCGTTTCAAAGAATGGTCCCTGAACAGGCCTTACAATCGTGCTTTTCTGAAACTCCCGTACAAATTCCGGATCTATCAGGTCGCTCAGCTGTGAGGCAAGTGAATCCGATATTTCTTTCAGGACAGGGCTCTTTGCCAGGTTGTAAAAGGCACCTGCTACAACCATCCCCAGGGTCCGTTCAGGATAGTCGATCACAAATCGATGTGCTACGGCACTTCCCAATGAATGGCCGAGGATCACAGCTTTTGAAATGTCACGCGCATCCAAAAAAGCTTTCACATCATCAGCCAGATCCTTCACCTGATAACCTTCATATGGACGTTGCGAATCACCATGACCTCTTTGTGACAATGAGAAAGCACGGATGGTGCCGGGCAAATGCGGCAACACCAACTCAAAGGAGTGCCAGGAATCGCTAAGACCATGGAGCAGCAATACAGGCATACCAGATGGGTCACCCTTTTCAACGTACTGAATGTTTATGCCGGTGCTAAGCTCAATGGATTTTACTTCATGTTTCATATCACATGCCTCCTTACTTATTTGGTAAATCGACTGTTCTTTCCACGCCTTCCTCGTTCCTTGCAAAGGAGCCAAAGATGCCGGTTCTATCCATGCCTTTTTCAGCAATATTGGAACTGGTTTTCCTTTTTGTTCATCGATCTGCGTCTCAGTAATAGTATCACATTTCATCTCATATTCCTATTGGCAATAATTCTTATTATATTTCTTGCAGAGTATCCTGCAAGTTGGCTTATTTCTACCCAAGGTCACTTCATTTACATTCCACAAGCATCACTTTGCCATATCCGGACTTGTGACCGGCAGGTCTATCTCATAGCTAGTGGGTGAGCCGGGTTCACAAATATCCTGTTCATCAGTGAATGGCTCGATCCACTTACAAACAAACAGCATCTCTTCTCCCTGTGCCTGAACTCATCCACAAGCTGCTGGATATCCGAATTTTTGTTCCCATCTGACTACTGTTTATCCAAAGATCTGTGTTTTGTTTTGCAAAACCTTCAAAATAAGAAGTCTCATTATGATTATGATTTTAGAAAGTATGGATATGTATATATACTAGCACTTACAAAGAGAAATATAGATGTAAATAAATAAATATTTTATATAATGGTGGTACAAATGGACAAAAGATTATTCATTCCTATAGTAGTTATTGTGCTTGGATCAGTACTCCT
>PXAV01000180.1 GCA_003565715.1 Methanosarcinaceae archaeon | reverse complement strand
TTTATAGTGAAGTGCAAAGTTTGCTCCCCCAAGGAACATGAAGAACATTAGAATGAATTCTATATGTACGCTTTCAAAAGCAGCAATACTGTCACCATAAGGCGAGAAACCTGCACAGGAAATGGATGTGAATGTATGGGTAATAGCATCATAATTTGACATTCCAGCTATTCTCAGTACAAAGAACTCTGTAACTGAAAGACCCAGATAGACAAACCACAGCAGTTTGGCTGTGCCTCTTATCCTGGGGCGCAATTTATCTTCCTGGAGTATTGGAACCTCCGCACGGAACAACTGCCTCCCTGCAACTCCCAGTTTTGGTAATATAGCAACAAAAAGCATAATTATTCCCATCCCACCAAGCCATTGGGTCATACTCCTCCAGAAAAGCAGGCTTTTTGTGTGGCTCTCTATATCTGTTAATGCGGTTGCTCCCGTTGCGGTCACACCCGACATAGCTTCGAATAAAGAATTAAGTGGTGGCACACCTTCAAGCATGTAAGGAATCGAATAGAGCACAGCAGCGATCAGCCAGGACAATGCAACTATTAAAAATCCTTCCTTTAAGCTCCATTCCTCTTCCGCCTTCCTGAAAAACAACCACACCAAAAAGGCAAGTACCAATGTGATCACTAATGGTATAAGAAAGGTCATAATAGGCTCATTGTAATACATAGCAACCATCAAAGGTATGACCAAAAACCCTGATAGAAGCCAGAGAATAGAGCCAAGGAAGTTCATAACCACATCAAATCTCAAAGTGACCACAACACATTATAAAATCACAACACAATACAAACAGGGAGTATATAAAATATTCCCGAAATGTTTCAAAATTAGAAAGAAACGTTTA
Source organism: Methanosarcinaceae archaeon (assembly GCA_003565715.1). Taxonomy (GTDB): domain Archaea; phylum Halobacteriota; class Methanosarcinia; order Methanosarcinales; family Methanosarcinaceae; genus Methanolobus. The sequence continues at coordinate 5,344 of PXAV01000180.1, read as the reverse complement.
GAAAGAAATATTTAAAAAGAAACATGATAATAATTAATTAACTAAATAACTAAACAAGAGAAAAGAAAACCAAACGAAATGTAAAGCCAAAAAATGAAAAAAGTAAAAATTACAGAGGAGTCTCAATGCATTTCCAGCACTTCAAGAACTGCCTCTGCAAACATTTCCGCACTTGCAGGATCGCGACCTGTGACTATATTATCTGTTACCAAAACCGCTTCATCCTCATATATGGCTTTGCCTTTTTCAAGTTCTTTGACAGATTCAGGATCCTTAAATACCGTAGCTTTTTTGCCCTCAAGTATCCCGGCCCTCGCAAGCACCACAGGAGATATACATATGGCTCCTATGACCTTTTCCTGTTCGAATGCTTCTGTGACCATATTATGAAGTTTCTTGTCCGGCCAAAGGAATTTTCTTGAACCCGGACCGCCTGCGATCACAATTGCATCATAGTCTGCGATTATAGCCTTATCAATTGTCACATCCGGTTTTACGGTCCGTCCAAGTGCACCGGTAGCCTCATTTGTAGTCTTGCTTGCTATTGTAATGGTAATTCCTGCATCTTCAAATATTTCCCGGGGTTCAAAGAATTCCTCATCCCTGAACCCTTCCTGTGCAATGACCATTAGAATTTTCTTATTATCTAGATCTGACATAATATATCACTTGGTACCAACTTTTCCACATATTTTTCAACTTTTCGGTAACTACTGTTCAACCCGATGAGTAAATATTATACACTCGAACAGATAATTTTCTGTTCAAATACTTATACCTAACGAAAAGAAAAGAAGAGAACAACAGTTATAACATTAAAAAAGAAATAAAGCCTGATATCGGCCATGGTCGAATAATATATTATTCACATCAATCCTTTTTCCCCATAGAATTCATCCCTGGCAGCCACAAAAGACTTTATGTTCTCAATTGGGGTATGTGGAGCCAGCCCACACCCGGGAGCAAGAATGCCTGCACCATCCTCAATGCATTGTTTTGCTTCATTTTTGATCTCCTCAGCAGATCTTCCAAGCAGGGTAAAGGCAGGTGACACATTACCTATAAGGCACGCTCTATTTCCAACTATCTGTTCTGCAGTAGCAAGATCCACCTTCTCTTCTATACTGAGACCTTCAAATCCTGACACTGCCATCTTATCAAGGATATCGGTTGCATCACCACATATATGAAGGATAGAATGACCTTTCATATCAGATGTTATAGACCTATAATGGGGAAATATCATTGATTCAAATAGTGGAGGAGGGAAAAGATCAGGCCCTGATTCTGAATCTATTACAACCACAGCATCTGCGCCATGTTCAAAGAGAGCATTTGCATACTCTGTGCAGGCAATAGTACCTATATTCAGCACTTCTCCAAGCTCCTCAGGTGCAGTGATACACCAGTTCAGATAGTTTTTTACACCACAAAGATAACACGCAATTGCTGCCGGTCCAAGTATACCTGCTACAACAGGCACATCACCTGAAAGCCGGTCATTTATTATCTCAGTGGCTTTGAGCATAGTACTTATCCTTTCGTTCTCAAGCAGATCATCCGGTATAGATATACCGGAAACATCCTTCTTTTTCTTGCAGGGAGAATCCAGGAGCTGGGGTTGGGCATCAAGGTTACCTTCTGAAATGGTACATCCAAGTGCCTGTGCCATGACAGTATTGCAAAAAGGGTACCTTACAGCCTCAAGTCCTGCAACAGTGTGGGCAGAAATAGCAAGTGTTGCCATTTTCTCTGCATCATAATGGGCATCAGGCCATTTTGCACCAGTTATGTCCATAAGCTCTACAACACCTGTTTGTGTCACTGAGCACACAGGTACTTTATCTACCTTTTTTCTTTCCAGCGAACGGACAAAGCGCTCCTTAAAGGTCATATCAGACATAACACATTTCTCCATTTATATAATTAAAATCGTCAATTTAAAGCAGTAAACATATGAATGTTCTTGATCTAACACTATAATAGATTAGCATTAGATTAAAACACTTACCCTTTAAAGATTGCAGGGGTTTAGAATATCTATATCAAACTCTTCAAGCATTCCCGAGAGGCGAAAAAGAGGCAAGCCGACAACATTGAAAAAATCCCCTTCTATCCTTTCCACAAGTATCGCTCCTTTGCCCTGTATTGCAAATGAACCTGCCTTTCCAAAAGGCTCTTCTGTGCTAACATAGTCCTCTATCATCCCTTCAGTCATCTCCCTTATCCAAAGATGTGTCACTTCGTATGCACATACTTTTTTTGTAACCCTTGCCTCCATGACCGTAAGACCGGTAATTGCCTGTATCTCCTGTCCACTTATCTTTTTAAGCATCTCCTTTGCATGCTTACTGTTGGCAGGCTTTCCAAGCACCTCCCCCTTACAAAGGATAACTGTATCAGCTGATATGATAACACCATTTTTGTACTTTGATGCAACGTTCTTTGCTTTTTCAAGAGCATGGTGCATTACAAGTTCTATAGGTCCAATACCATGAACTTCATCCTCTGAGTAGGAGCTAACACACACATCAAAATTCTTACCAATGAGCTGTTCAAGCAGTATCTTCCTTCTCCCGGAAGCCGAAGCAAGGATAATTCTTTCCATTATGGTACCTCAGCGGCAATCATTTATCAGTCATTCCGTACCGATGACCCATCGATCAGGCCAACCAAATTGCTACGGTTCCTGCGTTGAGCATCAAACACATCAATATTCACAGGATACCATTTCTCCAAAAAGTAGATTATGTGGTATTTAATGAATACATTGGCATGCATGCTCACAAAGGCTATTATAAACAGCAGTATCAGGTACTAAAAGACAAGTATAGGGATCAAAGGTTTCAAACAGACACTCTAGTGTCCTTTCCATTGCACTGTGAACAGCATCTATCACACACAAGCTCATATTAAATAAACTATAGAAAATGTAGCCATATATAGTTACGTAGCACAGATGAATATCAGGCAAATATCCATATGATCAAAGATACACCAACATGATCCAAAATCAAAATACTGAAGTCAGGACGCGGGAAGTAAGTTTTTGTGGAGTTGGGAGAAATAATGTTGGGATTAGAGAGGGGGCCACGTCCTGTTTTTTATTATATTTGCGTTTTTACTTCAGCTTTTCCCGATGAACACATCGTACCACCGATCAGTTCGCACTCACACACGTCTTTTAGTTACTAATGTGACTGCAAACTCTAGTATCATTTTCTAGTATATAAACATATCTATAGTCTGTTGTCTAATCACAATTATTATTATGAGATATCAATAATTCAAGTGACCATATATTCAAAACCATGTAGCTTGGTATTTGTAACTGTTTATTCCAGGGAACGTACTTGATAGAAAAGAGAAAATGAAGTAGCCTAGTAGAATATACAATTAAAAATAAATGCACAATATCCACCATGAGCTACAATAGCATCCATAGATATAGTAAACTTAATTTCATTTACTGACCTCCAAAAAAAGAGTGTTTACCTAAAGAATTTCTCTACCTCATCGATCACAGACTGCAATGTAAATACAACAACCCTGTCACCCCCCTCAATCACATATTCCCCACGGGGAACCACTGTGTTACCTTTGTGAACCACCATGCTCACAATGGCACCTTGTGGAAACTTTACATCCTTCAGAGGTTTACCTACGATCTTTGACTTCTTTGATGTGGTGAACTCAATGATCTCAGCCTTCTCACCTTCAATTGCAGTAACAGATTCCACGCCTTTACCCATTGTCAGTTTCAATACTTCATTTACTGTTGCTTGTCTTGGGCTTACTGCACTGTCCACACCAACCATCTCAAAAAGAGATACATAATCTGACCTGTCGGCTCTTGCAATGGTTTTTTTTACCCCCAGTTGCTTAGCTATCAATGAACATAGAAGATTCTTCTCATCCCGGTTTGTAACGGAGATGAAAACATCCATGTCACTCACATCTTCCTGCTTAAGGAGGTTTACATCTGTTCCATCCCCGTTAAGCACCATAACTCCCGGAAGCGCCTCTGCTATAAATTCCGCCCGCTCTTTATTAGCTTCTATTACCTTAAGGTCGAACTCGCTCTTTGCGATCATCCTTGCAAGATAGAAACCAACTATACCACCGCCGACGACCATAACTTTGCTCCTTTTACCGACCTTTTTTCCAAAAAGATCACGAACTCCTTTCATTGAAGCTGTTTTTCCAATTACAACAACATGGTCATTGCCTTTTATGATATCATCACCATGCGGGATTATTACATCCGAATTCCTGAAAACTGCACTAATAATACAACAGTTTGCAAGATTTAGTTCCTGTATTTTATTTCCAACGATCGCATGATCATGCGGAACTACAAACTCCATCATCTCTACCTTACCATCAGCAAAGTATTCCGCATCTATTGCAGACGGAATTGCAAGTATCTTAGCAACCTCTGATGCAAGGGATAGTTCCGGACATATCATTATATCGATACCTATCTGAGTTCTTTTTGCAACCGGCTTGTCAATATAATCAGGACTGCTCACCCTGGCTACGGTCTTAAAATCCAATCCATCAGTTAATTTGTCCTTGACTATGAGCTTTGCTGCCATACATGCAACTATATTCAGCTCATCAGAACCAGTGACCGCAACAAGCAGGCTTGCATTCTCAAGTACATTACTGAGAATAGAGACATTGGCACCATTACCATTTATGACATCAACATCCATTTCATCAGCACGTGCACATGCCTCTTCGTTCTGATCTACAATCACAACATCGTTTGATTGGTACAGAGCTTTAGCAATATGATAACCAACTTCACCTGCACCGATGATTACTATTTTCATAAAATTACCTTCATGGAATATATGTAGACTCTAAAATATCATGGTGTCCATGATATTAAAAACAAAACTCCATAATATGTTTAATGGGCTTTAAACTTAACCACATACCAATACTAAAAGGCCTGCTTGTACAATACAATAAGCAGTTTACATTTCTAGTATTCTTTTTGTTTGAGACCAAAATAGGTATTTTTCTTTTACTCTTTTAGATCTTAAAAGGAACTGATAAAGAAAACTATTTGCCTTGAACGATCTCAATGAAAAATGTATCCTAAAGGCCAAAGCCACAACATTTAATAGTATACAAGTCCAATAGGGCGCTTTCGAACAAATTTTATAGTAATTTATAGGAATTCTTTTATGAAGCTGGTTATAATTGGCGCTGGAGAGATAGGCTATCATATTGCAAATGCTCTTTACGAATCAAATGACATAATCATAATCTATCAAAATGAAAATACATGCCAACGTGCAGATGAACTGGACGTACATGTTATACAGGCTAA
>PXAV01000035.1 GCA_003565715.1 Methanosarcinaceae archaeon | reverse complement strand
TTTCTGTCTGGTCCATGGGAGGTCTATCAACTTCACACCATGTCCAGGACAATTTGTTCTGGGAACTCTTGCATGAAGATAGGTTTCATAATGAAAGAAGTCAAGGTGTCTCCATATTCTTTCTTTTGTGTCATGTATTCTGCAGAGTTCTTTGCAAACAGGACAGGCAAACTTACTACCTTTTGTAAAGTCAAGATAAAGATACATTCTCTTCTTGGATGTATCAATATTTACTTCTTTTACGAACCATGGAGGGATTATCCCAAGAACAGGTTGAATCAGATCATTGTCTTCCATTGAAAGGAAATTGGAGGAAAGAAGATATTAACTTACCCACTGAATATTGTGGAGATTCTTTATAATGATATCAATTTCATGGAACTTGATAACAGTTGACTTGGTCAATACTGAGTACCAGAGATTTGACTGATCAAGTCAATAAGAGATCATTGTCTGAAAAAAGAAATAGAAAAAGGAGCAGTTTCACTGCTCCTCCACCTCGGTCATTATCTGGGATATCTGCTCCAGTAGGTTAGACACCTGATCCATTTCCTGTCCATATCCTGCCCAGTCACCATTGCTTAAATGATCCTGTGCTCTGTTGTAGTGCTCAAGTGCCCTTGATGCTAATTCTCTTGCATCGCCGGGGATCTGGACCTGTTCACCGTCCTCCGTGATAATCTCATCACCAAGCAAAACCTGTAGGGATATTTCCAGGTCCATGCCCATGTAGAGTTTTTCTCCAGAGGAGACTATTATCCTTCTAAGCTCTGGGATCTCACCCTGGTCCGCACTTATGAACACAGGCTCAATGTACAGTATTGAACTGTCAAGTGGGACAACAAGCAGATTCCCTCTTATCACACTGGAACCTTGCTGGCCCCATAGTGTGAACAGCTCGGATATTAGCGGATCCTGATCGATCCTGGCTTCTATCTGATTTGGACCATAGACAAGCCTGTCCTTGGGGAATTCATAATGCACAAGTTGTCCGTAGTTTTCACCGTCACATCTTGCAGCTACCCAGGCTATCATATTCTGTCTGTTCCTTGGTGTGAAAGGTTGCATGAGAATATACTCTATATCCTCTTCCCCATCAAGCCTTGTCATAATGTAGTAAGGCTCCATGGTCACTGTCCTTCCACGGTAGAACTCGCTTGGGATCTGCCAGGCATCTTCTTTGTTGTAGAAATTTTCAACACCTGTCATATGGTAGTTCCTGTACATATCCATCTGAACGTTAAAGTATTGTTTTGGATACCTTATATGACTTTTAAGGTTTTCAGGCATCTGTTCATATGGCTTGAAAAGGTCCGGAAAGAGCATTGCATATGTATTGATAAGAGGCTCATCCTCCATTATGTAATAATCAACAGTACCCTCATATGCATCGATGACGACCTTAACTGAGTTGCGTATGTAATTTATATCTCCTGCTCTGGTACTGTATTTTTCAGAATATGGATATTTCTCAGAGACGGTGTATGCATCTAATATCCAGAATATCTTTCCATCATGTATCACCGGGTAAGGACTGCTTTCATAGATAAGGAAAGGAGCTATCTTGGAAGACCGCTGGTTCACCTGATGGTCATAAAGTATGCGGCTTTGGTCTGTTATGTACTGACTCAGTATGAAATTAACATCGCCAAAACGCATCATGTAAGCCACCCTCCTGAAAAATGATTCCAGCTGTACACCACCGATTCCTTCATAACTGGCAAAGACATTGCCTTCGGCACTTGGATAATCCAGCTCTTCTAGATCACTGTTTACTATTTTATAATCGGTTGTAAGTTCTCCGAAGTATATACGCGGGTTTGTAAGTTCAAAATCGCCTCTTGGTGGTATGTCCTGAAGCGCAAGTACTGGTCGCCCATCATCTGTCTTTTCATTAACGGTGTTCATGACAGCACCAAAACCATGGGTATAAACAAGACGTTCATTCACCCATGTTCTGGCAGAAGGATCAAGGTTTGTTATATCCATTTCCCTGACACCTATCATGAACTGTCTGTATTCTCCATTAACGTGATACCTGTCTGTCTCTACATCATTGAATTCATAGTATGTTCTGATCTGCTGAGTCTGCCTGTATGTGTTCCGAAGTGCCCTCTGGTCCCATATCAGTATATTGTCAATAACATCCTGATTGTTTTCAATAGCTGATCTTGTAAGTTCGCCTTCATAATCAAAGGGTCTTGTATCAATGTCCTGAAGTCCAAAGCCAGCTCTTGTATAATCTATGTTATATCGCAGATATGGCTCCTCAAGCTGCAGTTCGGTTGGATCCACCTTTATCTGTTGATAGGCCGCAGGAGCAAAGGAAGTAATAAGTATCATAATAACAATTGCACTGATCCCCAGAATAGGGATTTTTGAGTTCTTAAGTCTGGCATTGGCCATAAGGCCAAAACCTACCAGGGCGCAGATAATTGCTGTTATTGTAAGTAAGGGTAATCTTACATGTACATCCGCATAGCCTGCACCAGATACGATCCCCTCCTGTGAGAAGAGTATCTCAAACCTGTTTAGGTAAAAACTATAAGCAACTATCAGTGTAATGATACCCAGAAGGACAGAAAGATGTACAAGTACACTTTCAGGTGTTCTGCTTAATAGGCCTTCAAGATCATTCTGATTTGGAGTATACTCATCATCGTCTATGGTGTATTTTGGTTCCAATACCTGTTCCAGTTTATATAGATACAGTACACCTGTAATTATAAAGGCAAGTGCAGTAATTGAAAGCAAAAAGGTTCTGGTCAGTTCAAGGAAAGGTAGCTGGAAAAGATAGAATGATATATCCCGTAAGAAAATAGGGTCTTCTATACCAGAAGGTACCATGTTGAAAAATAGTATTATTGGCTCCCATCTGTTGCTCATATATATTCCAAATATAAGTGAGAGGATGACAACAGCGGGCAATATAAACCCATCAATATCAGTTTTCTTTTCCTCATTGCCAAGGATATTTTTTATGGATGACCTTGCTATCCTTATATTGGCATAAAGAAAACCCAAAACTAACAGGGCACTGATAAGGAATATGGTTATTTGCCAGCTCAGTATACTCAAAAAGACCGAAGCGTATCCTACAGAATCAAACCACAGATACTCTGTGTAATAGGCCACTGAAGGTCCAAGACCAAAGAATACGGCAATTAGCATTAATATAAAGATTGGTTTTAAATTCATGAATTCACCACAAAAAAGTGATTATTTTTTAAGATCTGCATTGTAATCAAGGAATTGAATCCTGTACCTATTCAGGGATGTTAGAACTAAAAGCTTTCCCTTTAACAGATTTTGTCCCAATATCTATTACAATAATTACAATATCAAATGCATTATTATTTTGATACAGGATGAAATGACAAAGAATGCATAGCTGCATATATCAAAAGTATGGACATCTCGTTTTTATATAGCAACATAAATAGGATATTATTAGAAATCAATTATTCTCTTCAAAGCAAAATGCCTGTCATCAATATCAACTTATGTGGCCATAAATTAAATCCTGGTTTTAACGGTAAGTGCATTGTGATCAGGGACCAATTATCAAAGGGTGATGAACAATATGGACGAGGAGCTTTTTTATAAGAATCAGCTTCAGGATTTGGAAAAGTTAAAATCAGAATATTTCCGCCAGCTCGATGAAATAGAAAAAGAACGTGCAGAGATAGCTCTTAAAAAAGAAGAAATAAAGGCGGACAGATCATTTCTTATAGAGGAATATGGTAAGCTGCGGGCAGCAAAGAAAGTGATGTTACAGGAATACGAGACCCTGCTTGTTAAGAATGATGATCTTGATAATGCAAAAAAAGTGTTCAATAAGAAAAAGGAAACTTTTTCTGCTCAGGAAAAAGAACTGGAAATAATGCTGCATTCCTATGAACTTGATCTTGAAGAACTTAAAAAAAGAAAATCCGAGCAATACAGGACATTACGCTCACAATATGAAGATGATCTGTATCTCCTCAAACAGCAAAAAAGACTCAAAAGGACAAAAAATAGGCTTAAGAGACAGGAAATAGATATAGAGGCAAAAAGAAAAGCAATTAATTCAGATGAAATCGATATAGAGGTACATATGGAAAAAATAGGTCGCCGCCTTGAATACATAAAGAACTTAAAAAATAATATTTCTTCTGATGAAAAAGAATTAATGATAAAAACTGATGAACTCTCAGTGCTAAAGACAAAGATACTGGAAGAAACAGGAAATCAGGAAACAATACACAGGCAACATCTCCATATTGTAAAAAAAGACACACGTATAGAGCAGCAACTTAATTATATAACAACACTTGAAGAAAAAAACACCGAGCTTGAAATCAAGCTTAATAGAACCTTACAAGAACTAAATCAATTGAAAGTACATTCACGTATCCTTGACGAGAACATCGAACTTCTTTGTAAAGATAGCTCTCACTTTTGATCAATTGTTTATATTCATTTCTATTTAAAATGTGTTAATAATATTCATTTCTATCCATTATCATTGAATTAAATCTTTTCACTGTCAACAAACAGATGCTAAAGACCCATATATTTCGTTTGTTACTTATTAAATCTTGTAAACAGCACTTTGGTCTAAGGCAAGCCAAACACCTGGTTAAATCAAACCAAATTTCCCCTACAATTATTTATAGTAGCAAGGATCCCAGTATGACAAATATCATTATACTGGCACTCAGATTTGCGATTATGGATGCTTCGATACCTTTTTTCCAATAAAGCCATCCAAATATTATGCTTGAAGAAGTATTGTAGAGCATAACTATTGATATATTCAACATTTCTTTATCTGCAGATATGGGTGATATCAGATATCCAAAACTATAGATAAGGCCGACAGATATTATAGACAACCAGACACCCGTATCTGTTGGGCTATTGTCTGCTTTTCTTTTTATTTTCCAGGATATCCAGACAAAAGTGGTCATAAGGAAAAACCTCAATATTATCTCTTCTATAAATCCTGCATATAATGAATAGAGAACTCGTTCCCATAATGGTGGTGTTATCAGATAAAGTATAAGAGGTTTGACATATAATGAAAAGATAAAAACATCAAGAACAAAGACAACGGTGCTAAGCAGAAAACCAAGGAATAACGATAATTTCATAAAGGATAGAAAACCGGGTGGGAGGTTACTGTATTTGAACATATGTCCAAGAACAGGTGCTCCTAAACCTACCTTTTTTCCAAGATAGAGCCCAGTGAATATTGAGATCAAAAATATCACAGTGGCCTGGGCAAACTGTGTGGCAAGGACCATCGGAAGAGAACCTCCAAAATCATATATGGCATCCCCTGTTAGTGATACCGAGTATGGGAGTGCTGCAATAAGTGTCAATTGTCCAATGATGAACAAAAGCCAGTAGGTGTTCCAGTCCACGATTCCCCCTATCTTCATTGATCACCTCGTCTGAGTTTCAGATCTATTCAAGATCACATGGAATCTTTTGATGCTTTGCTGAAGAAATCAATAGCTTCTGCAAGTTCCTTATTGGTTTTTGCATATTCCTTAATGTCAATGTTCTTTAGATATGCATCACATGCCTGGACAAGGGCCATTGCACCTGCCTGTGTTCCTCCGGGATGTGCATGTACGCCGGAGCCCATGGTTGTAATGAAGTCAACGTTACCCATAACATCAATAAAAGGCTTCAACCTCACAGGATTAAGTCCTCCTGAGACGATTGGACAGCATTTTTTCATAGCTCTCCAGCTATCATCCTCAAGGATCACATGATGTGCCAGATCCTCCTTCACAAGGGCTATTGCATCCTTGTCTTTTTCCGGAACCTTTGTCCAGCTCTGTTTGAAAAAGTGGCCATCTGAACTCAGATACTGGATGCCATGTGCAGCGATCACATCCTCTTCCGGTGTCCCTTTCATTTTCCCAACACCCGCCGTACCTGTATGGATTCCTGAAGTGCCGGCAAGCCTTGCAAATTTAGAAAGTACGAGCACTGAGAAACCTATAGGATTCTCAGGACGTGTGAATCCTCCGTGGCCTGCCCTGTGGAAATGGATGAAGACATCCGGATATCTTCGTCTCAGGGTCTGGACGGCCATCCAGCCAGCAGTGATCCCGTCTATTAGGAATGCATAGCTTCCAGGTTCAAAACCTTCATTCCTTATCATTTCACACCGTTTGATCATGGTGTCAAAGTCAGCGGCTGACACATTGAAGGAGTGGACCTTTTTTTGTCCGGTTTCCTTTACAGCTTTGTCCATTGCCTCTTTAACATGTTTTACCATCTTCTCATAGGGGCAGAAATCCTGATTTGCCTGCGGTTCATCATTCTTGACAAAATCTCCGCCACCTCTCCAGAAATCGTAACAGACCTCTGCATACTCTGCAGATGTAAGTCCCATTTTTGGTTTCACTATAGTTCCAAGCACTGGTCGGTCATATACATTCAGATATTTCCTCATATCATCTACTGTATAACTTGGTCCATCGTACTGCTCAAGCATTGAAGGAGAGAA
>PXAV01000055.1 GCA_003565715.1 Methanosarcinaceae archaeon | reverse complement strand
TATATTTTCACTACCCGGTCCAAGTGAAACCGATATATAAAGCTTTGATATCTCTCCGTAATCTATTTCATCTGATACAGTAATTGTTCCATCAGAAGTCCCTGCTGAATCCGTGTCAACAACGGTGAAATCATAATCACCAGGGTCTGTGAAACGGTGTTCATAATACAATCCTTCGGGAACATGGACCTCTGCTCCTCCGCCGATAGATATATTGAAGTGCCCTGAATCTGCTATCCACTCAACCATTCCACCTTTGTTGCACGTTATATCAGATTCCGAAATCAATCCGTCTGTAACTTTTATAATTGAATAGCCTGCACGTTCACCTTCAACACGGTCAATTCGCATATTAGAGGCAACCTCACGGATTGACTCCTGTCCTGTCTGCGATGCTTTCTGTTGCAACACACCAGAGGTCTTTATCAAAAGTGCGGATGCTACAGCTGCTACCAGTACCATTGATATGAATATTATAAGGGTACCTATACCAACCTGTGCACGTTCATCACTGTGCATTAGAAACTTTTGATTTGCTTTCGTGCGATTCCCTCATGAAACGTTTTAACAATATACCATCTTTATATTTCACAATATTCTATATTAATTATATTATATAATAGTTTTGAATGGTGACTGATATATATTCAATCAAAAAGCACGCTATCCATGAGAATTGCACGCGCTGGAGCCCCATCAGCACCAATTAACTTCAATGGCAGGCATACAAAGAAGTAAATTCCTGAACCTACAGTCGAAAGATCTAGATGTTCAACGATATTCACTCCATTTTTCAAGAAAAGTTGATGGTTTTGTAAATTCCCTTCCAGGTCAACTGATAAAGTGTCCACACCAATCACTTTAAACCCATATTCCAGTATAAATATACCTGCAGCCGGTGTAAGTATGCGGCATAATGAAGGATCTTTGCAGCCAGGACCAGGGCAATCATTATTATAATCGGCCCCTTCAAATGTTTTTATTAGGAGAACACTAATATCCTTCTCATCTGAATATACTTTGTAGTTTGCACTAATTTCATGCTCTGTGATCTCTCCTTTTTGTGAAGACAGGTCAAGAACCACTGCTTTACCAATAAATGAGCCAGGATCGATGGTATCTATTCCTTTACCTTTCTCAAATATGTGTGCAGGTGCATCCACATGAGTGCCTGTATGTGTTCCCAGAGTTATCTTGGATACCATTAAACCATGTTTTTTTACAGATGACATCTTTTCTATATGTGTTGTGGGGTCGCCTGAATAAACCTGGGTATTGGAATCAATACTTGTGCTTATGTCTATTATCCTGTAGGGAATCATAATTTTAAATTTTTACTGATCAAAGAAAACGCTTAGGGTTCTCAAGTACTCTTTCTGCTTGTTTTTCCATCATTCCGGCACCCATTGCAACTTTCAAAGCAAAATCTCTTGTAATAAGATTACCTGGACTGTGAGCATCAGTGTCTACAACAAGTGTGGCACCGGCTTCCATACCAATTCTTGCGACATGCCCATTTGTTCTGTTGTGACCATTACGAGCAGTTATTTCAAGACATACATCGTTGTTTATGGCTTCCTCAACCTCATCTATTGTTATAAAACCTGGATGTGCAAGTATATCAACATCTATAAGCTTAACTGCAGCCGCATTTGTTCCTTTCATAACTGGTTCATTTATCGTTTCGCCATGGACGACAACTATATCTGCACCAAGGTCTTTTGCCATTCTTGCAAGTGTGGCTATTTTTCGGGGAGGTACATGTGTTATCTCTACTCCAACAAGCACACGGATATTAAGGTCATCCTCAAGTATCCTGGCTTTCTGTACATTTTTAAGAACGTGTTCAATATTTGTAAAATCAACATGGTCAGTGATACCTATTGCTTTGTATCCATGCACAACAGCCCTTCTTACAAGCTCGCTGGGGATAAGTTCCCCATCACTGAAAATAGAATGAGTGTGCAAATCTATCATATCAATACCCCATTGCTAATGATCATGACAATTTCTACGTTATGAAATTAGATAAAGTCATCCGTGTGTATAAAATACTCTTATGTTGTTATTCTTTTGTATAATAACGGCAGGCTTTCAGGCAAATCCCTTGCATCATCGATGATAGTATACCCAACATCTGAGAATATGTTTTCTAGATATTCTCCAGGATTGTTATCAACTGTTATGCAGAATAAATGCATTCCCAGTGACATTGCTTCCCCTATAGCTGCCTTTGTATCCTCTTCTGCAAGATGTCCCTGATAAGCACCATCCCGGGTATATGCGTCATAAGGCTCACCGTCTGAGAGTAGCATTATTATCTTTGTCTTTGCGTCAATTTGTTCCAGCTTTGTGATAGAATGTCTGATAGCAGGACCAAGCCTTGTATTGGCCACGGGCTCGAGCAGACTTATCCTGCGGGCTACCTCTTTGTCAAGTCCCTCTTTAAAATCCTTGATCACAAAGAACTCTACATCTTCTCTTGTGTTTCCTGAAAATGCATATATAGAATATTTGTCTCCTATACTCTCAAGAGCTTGTGACATTAAGATAAGTGCATCCTTTTCCACTTCAAGTATGCTCTTACCATCCCTTCCCAGAACCTTGCGAGTAGAAGCACTGACATCGATAAGGAAAAGTGTAGCTACATCCCTTTGATGTTTATCCCACCTTATATAAAATCTATTCATGGGATTTATTCCGCATCTTTTATCTATCAGTGCATCTATGAACGCATCGATATCTATCTCAGTTCCATCGTTCTGTCCCCGCATCCGATGAAAAGCCTCCGGTTTCATCATACTGAAAAGGGATCTGATAAGAACAATCTCATTTCTGTAGCGTTTGGATGCATCTTCATAATAGTCATTTGAAATCCCAACAGGCTCTATTTCATTTACGGTGCACCAATCTGCTTTGTAGTCACTTATACTTGTGTCCCATTCGTCGTATTTGTAACTAGCCCTGATGTTCCATCTCTTCTCCATTACATAAGATCGTCTTTCCTTTACAGCTTCTTCTGTGTTTATAGTATCTGGTCCCTTTGTCTCATGAACAGTTTTCTCTGGATTTTGCGGAATGAATCTATTAGTAATGTTATCTGGCTTTTTTCCTTCTTCTGTTTTACAGTAAAAGGCTCCTATATCTATTCCTCTATATTCGATATTCTTTATGGGCTCAAAAACCTTTACTTCAAGCGGGCCAAATCTCTCATCAAGAAGTTTATATATTTCAAGGGTAAGTTCCATACAGTCAAAGGTAGATGAATTTTCATCCAATATTTGATCATATAGACGGTCCCTTATTTTGTTCATGAGCATAGTACAAGTATAATCTAGTTCAAAATCAGGTTCATGTCCTGCAGAAATCCAAAGAAGTGCTTCCATAAACTGAGCTATGGAACCTTCCGGCCTAACTCTTGGAGTTAGCATCTGGTGCCTTATATTTTGCATGTCTGAACGCACTCCTTTATAGGAATGCATTACCATATATTCCACACGTGCATCTTCAAGCACCCCGAATATACTTGATGCAAGTGCCTGGTTATCAAAAGAAGCTATTAGATCTGGAATATATAATACGTCATTTGATAGTATATCGGTTTTATTCAGGATTTCGTTCTCTTTTGTGGCTTTGTTTATGTAAAAGATGTTTTTTATTCTTTCAATTATAGTTCCATTTTTTGTTAATGAAACATTCATTGAACCGAATTTCAAATGACCGACCTCATGCATCACGCTTAGCTTGTATATCCTGAAATTATCATCATGCCCACCAAATTTCTTAATTCTTGGAGGAAGGTAGATCTTCCTGCCTGCAACAATAGGATATATTTCGTCTATGTTCTCTTTTAGTCCAAGGTCAGTTTTTGAAAGGATCGTAAAGTTCACACCAGAAAGTCCAATCGCATAGTATCTGAGTACAGGTGCTACTTTTTGAAGCGCAACAGATCCGCTGAGTTCTTGTATGAAATCCTTTGAAGTTTTAGAACGCAGGGAGAAATAAGGCCTTCCAAGAGATGGATTATTCTTAAAAATGTCTATTCCTCTCAGAGCCCATTCTTCAAGGCCTTCTATATCCAGTTCTTTTATTATATGGGATGAAGATGAGAAGTAATCAACTGACAGTCTCTTATCATGTTCGTATATCACAATTCCAGTATCAGACCATCTGCCTATATCCTTTGGTGATATTTTTTCAATAATGTTTGGCAATTTCTCAAAGAAAACACCTGCAAGCCCCCAGTCCTTTTCCAGAAGCTTGAACCCTGCCATAAACAATTCCCTATGATATGATGGCGGTATTTTTTTGATTACAGAAACAGAACTTCGGAAATATCCGGAACCGTATGTGGAGCTATGCCTGGATATTTCTGTACCGATATCAACCCATTTTCTTAAATCTTCTTTTGAAAGAAGGGAAAATACATCTTTTACATTGTCAAAATAGCTTTTGACGACATCCGGATTGTTCTGGGCGATTTTAACCCCTATATCTAAGAGATAATCTCTATCGCCTGCAAAGACTTTTCGGGGATCGGATACCAGTATTTTGAAACTCCCTTTTATATATTCATTTAATGCATGCTTGTCAACAAGTGATTCCAAACCTTTGTTTATCCATTCTCTTATTATATCTATCTCAATATAAGAGACATACTCAGCAGACATCTCCAGAAAGGACACAGAAGCTTCCTGATCCACTTTTGCAATACATGATGCAATATCTATCAACTCTTTCATGTTGATGTCATCAAGTCTTTCAGTGATAGTTACCACGTTGTTTAGCAACGAAATAGTAGTTTTTCCCCCATGTATAAGAAAACCCCTTAACTCCTGAAGAATGTTCTTCCTTCTGTTTGATGATAGCTGTTCCAGGACCATGGATGTTTTTTCAATTATATCAACAACACTCTTCCAGTGCATTTTCAGCATACTCTCTAAAATATTGCACCAAAGAAGAAAATCTTCTGGAGAAAGCATCTTATGAAAAACTGCTAGTTCCTTTAGGTATGCTTCGGCGATGTTAACATCTACTTCCCCAAAGTCTCTTCCGGTTTTGATAAGTTGTAGAAAGTTGTCGAAATTTGTTGAAATGACCACTTTACCGGTATATTTGAAATATGCAATTGACATCCATCTTTGTTTTTCATAAAATGAGATACCAAGGTCCGTCCATTTTTCCAGGACATGGATCCCACCCTTATCAATTATCAATGAAGAGGCTTCAAGGAAACCTTCTATGCAGGATATACTAAGGGATGAAATTTTCTGGACAAGTAGAAGCCACCTGTCAAAAACATCTTTTTTTGTACATCCATAGACACTTGGTGCTGCCTGCAGGTATGCAATTGAGTATCTTTTTCCTTTACTTGCTAACCTTATCTCTGGATCAAGGATTATTTTAAGGTCTTCTTTTTCAATACTAATAAAGACCTTGTATAAGGCATGGATATCTTCACTCTCTAAATCTGGAAAGTAAAGACTTACATCTGTTAAGAAATATTTTTCTGTAAGCATATCGTATCAATTTTGATTTTTTTTGCAATGTAATTTCTCACTACATATGTATTTTACTAACTTTGACCCAAGCATTATTTTTTTCAGGATGGTTGTTTTTATATCTGCAAATGATATTAACCTGTATGTTTACGGGGCATATCAGAGAATTTAGTATCTCTTCATGGAATGTACATAAAACAAAGGATGCTATATCTATTTAATAGCTCTTGTATGATTTGGCAACTTTACAAAAAAAGCTTTCTTGTTCCCTGTGTAAGACAGATGTCTTTAATATCCTGAATACCCGATGATATACATCACTAGCTATCTAAAGATTATTTTATCTGTTATCTATTCCATATATCGCAAAAAATTTCTTAAGATTGCTCTGCAAATTATATAATCAAATGGACAGTTGGTAATGATTAAAATATTATTGCAAATATGAGAGGAACATAATTTGAGAAATGATGCTAATTTTTTTATTAATCAATATTGTAAGTAGATATCAATATTTGTGTAAATTGGCATTTTTATGACAGTTCTATCCAAATCCAAAACATTTAAGTGAATCCCATTTGTATATTTAATTGTGAAGTAGTCTGTTACATACTCGGCTACATACTATTAAATGACAAATAAAAAGAGGGGTTTTACAAATGACATTGAACAGAATACACTTTTTCGTTCTTCTGTCACTGATCGGTTTAATAGCATTGAGTGGTTGTTTAAACGGAGATTCGGGTTTTGATGATATCCCCACTGACTATGAAGAAACCAGAAGTATTAACCTGGGTAATGACATTTCAGTAACACAGTACGTAATCGAGACAAATGCATCTTCTCAGGTTCTAAATGATCTGAGAAAAATGGCAGAAAATGATGGATGGGAAGTTATAGCTGACTGGAAAGGAACATTTGTGGGATATGAGGTCGGACTTGCCCTTGAAAAGGAAGATAAGGTTATGGTCATAAATACAGCTGTTAGTAATGGTGCTACAACTGCTACAATAATAAGTGGTCCAAAGGAAGCAGCTGATCTTGTAGACATGAACAATGATAGTCCCTCTCATACAGTTGATGAAGAAGAATATATAACTGGCGTTCCGCCTACAAAGGATGTAGATGGTCAAGACATTGCAGATGTGCCCCGGTATCCCAAGTCTGTAAGAATTGAATATCTTTCTCTTACAGTAGATTCAGATCATGAAAAGGAACAAGTGGAATATTTAACAGCTGACAATTCGGAAGATGTTAAAATATTCTATGAAAATGAGCTAGAAGCACAAGGATGGGAAAACATCATTTCCCAAGCACTAACTCAAAGAGATGATGTTGGTTTACTTATGGAAGCTAATAAAGATAGTAGAACTGTACAACTTGCTACACAATCCAGTTCTGATTATGAAGATATGAATAAAATTATAATATATGTTGAAAGGAGGATGAATTAAAATGAATGAAACAAGTGTTGGACTTGAGGAAAATATAGCTGGAGTTCTAACATATGTTTTGGGATTTATATCTGGTATGATTTTTCTTTTAATAGAGAAGGAAAATACAACAGTTAGATTTAATGCAGCACAGTCAATCGTTGTATTTGGTGGTCTTTTCATACTGAACATCATACTTTCATTTATTCCTGTTATAGGAGGGCTCATTTCTACTTTAATAGGTTTAATAAGTCTGATATTGTGGGTTTACCTTATGTACATGGCATATAAAGGGAATTTAACAAGGCTGCCTTTTGTCTCAGAGTTTGCTGATAAACTTAGTCTAAAAACGATTTAAACCAGGTCTGGCCAATACATGATTACAACATCTGCTGTATAATCAGAAAGATGTTGTAACTATTATTAATAATAGGGTAAAAATATCATTTCTTCAATCCGTTTTTGAGAGTGATCAGAAAGCATTCATTGCTATTGATATATTCAGACCAGGACAACAGTCAGTAGCACAAAATGCTTAGATTCTCTTCACCTCAGTGGAGCGAATGGTCACCAATATCTAATCAATACTACTTTCTTTTCTTATAACTTCTGAAAAAGCAAAATTTGGTTTCACATCCTGTACCTTTATTCTGACATTATCTCCAAGTTCAACATCCTTTACAAAAACCACAAAATCGTCTATTAAGACTACTCCATCACCACTTGAGCCAATTTCGTTTATCTGAACATCGAATTCATCTCCGCGCCTTACAGGGGAAGTTAGGAACTTTTTTCCTATAATATATGTCTCAGCACTTTGAGACCTTGATGCATGCGGTGAATAGGAACGTGTGAATGCGAAATTATCCCTAACCTCATTAAGCACTTCTGTGAACATATCACCCTGAAATACCTTGACCACAAAATGCCCTCCAGGCCTTAGGATTTTCTTTGCGCAACCAAGGGCACATCTTGTAAGATCAATTGATCTGGCGTGGTCAAGACTCCAGTTACCACTTAGATTTGGTGCAGCATCACAGATAACAACGTCTGAACCTCCCCTTCCTACAAGGTTCAGGATCTTCTCTATGGTCCTGTCAGCAGTGATATCTCCAGCAATTGTTTCTACACCTTCCAGAAACGATATCCTTTTCAGATCCACTCCAACGATCCTTCCTCCGGATATATGTCTTGCAACCTCCAGCCAACCACCTGGAGCTGCACCCAGGTCTACCACAGTATCTCCTTTCTTTATTATGTTATGCTTCTCATTTATCTGGAACAATTTATAAGCTGCTCTGGAACGAAAGCCATCATCTTTTGCTTTCCAGTAATATTTATCACGTCTGTCTCTTGCCATATGAATACCCGATTATCGATAATTAAAAAAGCCTATGCATTTTTCATCTCTTCTATCCTGTTACTCAGCAGCTGGATTTCTTCTTCAATATCATTCATATCCTCTGTTAGCCAGAAACTAAGGTCATAGTATTGATTGAGTATGTCGCTATACCAATCTTCAAGGCTTTCGATACCTTTAGCATCAATAATATCATTTTCCATGGAATCTATTCTGCTTGAAAGGTTTTTAATCCTTTTTTGCAGATTCCCTCCCAGTCTGCTGGATACTTTTCTGGTGTAGATTTTTCTTTTTGTCATTTCAAGTATATCAATGACCTCGCTCAATTCAAATGGGATCTCAGGAAACGCGTTAGGTCCGGATATGTAATATAAAGAATTATCCTGTTCCATGCCTTCAACTTCCTCCCGGGATACAAGCACTAAAATGTTCTCTCTTTCAGCCATTTCACAAAGTTCTTCAATTGATTTAAAGGAGGGTGGATCATTTTCCCGAATCAATTCTATCTCTGTTGTAACAGAGTGGATCTCATCACATGTAAGTGCACCAAGGGCATCTACTATACCACAGATTTCTTCTTTGCCTACCATATAACTTACCATTCCTATAATCTGTATCTGCGACACGAATGGATCTTTTTGAGAATATCCGGAACATTGTGTTTTTCGATACGGACGTCCGATGACAATATTACTTGCTGGATATCAGAAGGGATATCAGTTGTCATCTCTTTTGCAAGTTGAGTGTCTCCTGCTATGAATAGATAATCCAATCCGTCAACTACTTCCTCTATTATGCCACAGAGAGCTGATCTTACTTTGTTTATGTGGTTATCGATGTCCTCATCTCTCAGACGTTCAAATCTTCTTTGACTGAACCCTCCCTTTGCATGTTTTGCCTTAACATTGGTTTTTATTATCTGGAAGGAATCGAAAGTTTCTGAATCTACTGAATAACCCACAAATGACTCTCCTGCATGTGCAACCATAATACAGATACTAATGCGGGCACTTAATGAATCAATTAATGTAGCTGTATCGAAGCTGTCTCCTGTCTTCCAGTAAGTTCTCCTGATAGGAACATGGGGGACTATAAGCTCATTTACCAGATGATCAGGAGAGTAGAAAAACGCAAAACCAGTGGTAGTATCTATCCGTTCAATCAGCGCGAGCGTTTCTTTATCAATTATTTCCAGCAGCATCTGATGGTCCTTTATACTGCTAAGTTTATCCCCGGAAGAAACATAAACTGTCAACAATGGTTCATGGATGCTTTTTACAGATGAAACTGACCGCAAAAAATTTTCTGAGCGCTGTCTGCTTAATTTGTCTACCCTTAAATACGATAATATTCCATGATCTTTGCTAGAGCTTCTTTCAAGCTCATGCTCAAGGGTTCTAAGCTTTACTTCTGCATTTTTTAGCATCTCTTCAGCTTCCTGTTTTGCTGCAATCGCCTTTTTTTCGGAGACACTACTTTTTTCATACCGTATATTTGCAGTCCTTACATCCAGCTCAAGCTCAAGTATATGTGACTGAAGTTTATCAATCTCCTTTTCAAGTTCCTTTTTCCCGGAATATCTGTTGAAGATGGAACTGATATTATCAACTATCTTCTCCTTTTCTATCATTTTATCAGAGATACATTTGCATAGATATATAATCTGCCTATACATGTTTTAAAAACAAACAGGAATATAAACTTAATTAAAAAAGTTAATCAAAAAAGATATATACTGTTGTAATTAACAGTTTATAATTATTATTGATCAAAAAGAGGTTAAACATGACAAAAGGTAAAATATTCATAATTTTCCTGGTAGCTCTGGGAGTTCTGTTTACGGCTGGTTGTGCAGATACCGAGCAGTCTGAAGAAGCAGTAGAAGATGTGATCGTTATTGGGATCATGGGGCCATATACTGGCGGTGCTGCTGCATATGGTAATGCTGCAAAGGATGGTGCCATGCTTGCATTTGATGAAGCCGATCTTCCAAATGTAAGGGTTGTGGTGGAAGATACTAAATCAGAAACAAGGGAAGCTGCAACTGTAATGAACAAAATGGTAAGTGTAGATAATGTCCAGGCTGTTGTTGGTGATCTTATATCGGCTGCAACCTTGGCAGCTGCACCGATAGCAGTGCAAAATCAGGTCGTTATGATATCCCCTGCATCTACAAGCACCGATATATCCGATGCTGGAGAGTATATTTTCAGAACTATTCCTGGAGATGACGGGCAGGGACTATTTGCTGCAAATGCAATGCATGAAAAGGGCTTTACAAACGTTGCACTGCTGTACACCAACGACCAGTATGGAAATGGTCTTGCCAATATAATCACAAAGGAGTTCACAGCACTTGGTGGGACTATAGTTGCAGATGAGACATATGAGGCTGGTTCTTCTGATATGAGGACGCAACTTAGCAAAATAAGGAATGCTGATCCGGATGCTATATATGTTGTCAGTAATACTCCTGACACAAGCGTTGCACTTCTTCGACAGATTACGGAAATGAATATAGCTTCACAAATATTTGGTTCAGAAGGTCTAAAAGTGGCTTCAATACTTGAACTTGGAAGTTCTGTTGAAGGAATTATAATCACTTCTGTAAGTCCGGAATCAGATGAGTTCAGGCAGAAATACATGGACGCATATGGAGAACAGCCACCAGCATTTGCTGCCCAGGCATACGATGCAGCTACTGCTATAATAATGGCTATAGAGCAGGGAGCTACTACCGGTGAGCAAATAAAGAATTCACTTTATGAGATGGAATTCGATGGTGCTTCTGGTCATATTATATTCGATGAGAAGGGAGATGTGGAAGGAGGATATGTGCTTGTAGAGGTCCTCAATGGGACATTTGTGACAATGGAGGAGTGATTTCCTCCTTTTTTTTAAAAAACAGAAAAATGGGGTAACAATGTCATTACTGGCACAATCCATTATCAATGGACTGATAACAGGTTCTATATATGCATTGGTCGCAGCGGGCTATTCACTCATATATTCCACTAATAACTTTATGCACTTTGCCCATGGTATAAGTGTTGTTGCGGCAGGATATATGGTCTATTGGTTATTCACCGTTACTGGAACTCCATTTTATTTGACCTGCATACTAACTATATTTTTTTCGGCCTTTTTTGGGTTGGCTATGTATCGTCTTATCTATCTACCTCTTCAAAAAAGAGGTGCTTCAAATGTTATATTGCTTATAGCCAGTATAGGTATACTGATATTCTTCCAGAATGTGATTCAGATTATATTTGGTTCTGGTGTTAAATTGGTAGGATATATAGAGGTTGTAAGTGGTGTTACATTTGCGGGTATTACAATGACACCATTACAAATAGTGATACTCGTAGTCTCTTTTATCATATTCATCTTACTTTATCAGTTCATGCAGAAAACAAAACTTGGTAGGAACATGCGTGCTGTTTCAAATAACAGGGAACTTGCAAGTATAGTCGGGATAAACCATATAAGAGTCTCTGATTACTCTTTTCTGATCGGTTCAGCTCTTGCAGGTGTTGCTGGTATCCTTGTGGCACTGGAGCAGAACCTGTCCCCTTTTATGGGTACCAATCTTATGATAAAAGGTTTCACAGGTGCGGTGATAGGAGGTATAAACAACGTACCAGGGTCGATAGTAGGCTCTTTTGTGCTTGGGATGGCAGAGAATCTGGGAATACTTGTGCTTCCTTCCGGATACAAGGATGCTATAGCATTTTCACTTCTGTTCTTGTTCCTGCTCTTTAAACCAACAGGCATACTTGGAAAAAAAGAGGGGAGGTTTGATAAATAATGATCTCAGCCTATCTTTCAGCCTATCACACTCATGTGTTGATACTTATATTTATATATATCATACTGGTGGTGAGCCTGAACCTTGCCCTTGGTTATACGGGTCTTCTCAACCTTGGTCACGTAGCATTCTTTGGGATAGGTGCATATACATCTGCATTACTGGCCCTGGAAGGGCTAACATATCTTGCAGCGATGATCGCAGCTGGATTGTTTGCATCGGTATTTGGATATCTGCTTGTTATTGCCACCGATAGGCTCAAAGGTGATTATCTGGCGATGGCAACACTGGGTTTTAGTTTTGTTGTCTATTCTCTTCTTCTCAACTTGGGTGAGATCACAAGGGGTGCCATGGGAATACCAGGCATTCCAAAGCCATCGATACTCGGTATAACATTTCTGACCAATGATGAATACCTGGTGTTCGTATTCCTGATTTGTCTAATTTCAGTCTTTATCATGTATAGAATAGTTAACTCGCCTTTTGGGAAACTGCTTGAAGCCACCAGGGATAATGCAGTGTGTCTCAGGGTGCTGGGCAAGAACACCTTAAGCCTTAAGTACAAAGCTATGATGATATCCGCATTCTTTGCAGGTATATCAGGAAGTCTGTATGCACATTATATAACATTTATCGATCCGACCTCCTTCTACATCAGTGAGCTGATTCTGGTGCTGACCATTGTTATAGTTGGGGGACTGGCTTCTATTAAAGGGAGTATAGTAGCAACTACTGTTATTATATATCTACCAGAACTACTGAGACTCCTTGAAATGCCCAGTTCTGTAATGGGACCTGCAAGGCAGGCAATATATGCTTTGATATTGATAGCAATACTGATGATAAGACCAAGAGGTCTTTTTGGGAAGGTGGATCTGGAATGATTCTTTCATGCAGGGATATCTACAAAAGATTTGGTGGTATTAAGGCAATTGACGGGTGTACCTTCGCAGTTGAGCAGAATAAAATAACAGCTATTATAGGGCCGAATGGATCGGGCAAGACAACAATGTTCAATGTGATATCAAAACTTGTAAAGATGGACCGCGGCATTATAGAATTCAATGGTAAAGATGTTACACCATTGAAGGATTATGAGTTTGCAAGACTTGGTATATCAAGGACATTCCAGGATGTTAAACTCTTCCAGAACCTGACAATAAAAGAACATCTGCAGATTGCCATTTCTGCGTCCAATGAGAGATTCTTTTTAAACCTTTTAAAGGGCAAAGCTTCTGAAACAATGTTTATAAATGAGGTTTTGGACCTTGTGGGACTGGATAAGCAAATAGACACTTATGCAACAGATCTTAGCTATGGGCAGAGGAAACTACTTGATCTTGCCATAGCAATCGCAAAACCTCATACACTCCTTATGCTTGATGAACCCGTAGCAGGCGTAAACCCCAGATTGAGGGATTCCATAAAGGAAATACTCCGTGAGCTAAATGACAGAGGTGAAAGTATACTTCTTATAGAACACGATATGAATTTTGTAATGGACCTTGTTGATCATATATTTGTCATGGATGCAGGCAGGGTGATAGCTGAGGGTGTCCCGGAAGAGATACAGAAAAATCCAAATGTGCTTGAAGCTTATCTTGGGAAATGATTGGTGATCGATGTGCTTGAAATAGAGAATCTTTGCTCCGGATATGGTGAACTCAATGTGCTGAAGGGTGTGAACATATCGGTTGGTGAGAACGAGATAGTTGCTCTTATAGGACCCAATGGGGCGGGCAAGAGCACTGTTATAAAATCAGTATTTAATATGGCTGATATAAGTGAAGGGAATATTAAATTCAGAGGTGAGGCTATCAACTCCCTCAAAACCCATGAAATAATAAAACTTGGTATAAGCTATCTTAACCAGGGCAAGATAAACTTTAGCAATCTTAGTGTCAGAGAGAACCTTATGATAGGAGCAGACCAGATATTTGCATCTGATGTTGCAGAGCAAGGACTTAGGCAGATATATGATAAATTTCCTGACCTGCTCACCAAGGAAAATGAACTTGCATATACATTAAGTGGTGGCCAGCAACAGATGCTTGCACTTGGCCGAAGTCTAATGCAGAGGCCTGAATTGTTATTAATGGATGAACCCTCTCTGGGTTTGAGTCCAAAATTACAGCAAGAACTTTTTGAAACAATAGCAAGTCTTAAAAATGATGGTATATCCTTGCTCATTGTTGAGCAAAATGCAAAGAAAGCAATAGAGATTGCAGACAGGACATACCTGCTGGAAGATGGGAAAGTTGTCCTTGAAGGTGGTAAGGAAATACTTGATAATGATGCTATAAAGAATGTTTATCTTGGTGGGAGATATTGAATTATAATGTGTGAAATATTCTTATGAATATATTGTCTACTGTGTTCTCAAATATATAGCTCTCAATAAACTTAAGTCTATAATATATCATACACATGTAGATTGAAAAATCCACAAAAGGTTGTGAATATGGAATATGTTATCTTTACGGATATAGACGGGACACTGGTCGATCATAGGACGTACTCTTATGAGGCTTGTTTATTTGCTATTGAAATGTTAAAAAGTAAAAATATCCCATTAATATTCTGTACAAGCAAGACAAGGGCGGAGATCGAGGTATATGCTGATGAGCTTGGTGTCTCACATCCATTCATTTCTGAGAATGGAGGAGCTATCTTTATTCCACATGGCTATTTTGATGTTGAATTCTTTTATTCAAAAAGAACTGATAAATATGAAATAATAGAACTTGGCACGGATTATAATATCCTCCGAAATGTTCTGCTGAACATTGCCTCATCAGAGAAACTCCATGTAATTGGCTTTGGTGATATGACAGATGTGGAGGTAAGTGAGGATACAGGTCTTGATCTGGATACTGCCTGCCTTGCAAAACAACGCGAATATGATGAAGCTTTTAAAATAGAGGGAGACAAAAGTGATGTTTCAAGATTTATCGACAGTATTAAGGCAAGCGGTCTTAACTATACCCGTGGTGGAAGATACTGGCACATAACAGGTGACAACGATAAGGGTAAAGCTGTACGTATCCTTACAGATATCTATCGCAGAGAACTTCTTGATATAAAAACAGTTGGCCTGGGTGATAGCCTTAATGATAGTCCTATGCTAAAGGCAGTAGATATTCCTTTTCTTGTACAGAAATCAAATGGTGAGCATGATAAAAATATCAGTGATGAGAGAATAATCAAAATAGAAGGTATAGGTCCGGCTGGGTGGAGCATGGCAATATCAGAACTGATAAAGTGATGCACATATAATACAATTTACATCATTTAATCTATATCTATTCATATTTTTTTAAAACACTCACGTGTTTAACTATTTATAGTCTGAATACAGAGTAAAAGCTGGGGATATCTGTAAGATGCAATTTAAATTAATTACATTGAAATAAAAGGAATTGATACATATGCATTACATTCAGGTACCATTTGCAGATCATCAATAAGGGTGGGTTAAAGATGATTCGTTTGAAGAATATACTTCCAAAAGCATTTTTGATCGGAATTGTGGACATGGTGGAGATATCAGGTGTTGAAAAGACCTGCAAATGGCTAAATTCCATCGGTATTGAACTTGCAGAGATAGAAGGTCCCGGGTTTGAGGGGGCGTGGGAAGATGATATCAACTACCTGCCAATATGTCCTTTTGGAAATGAACTGATCGATTTTGCTAATATCTATGGTCAAACCCCACCTCAGTTCACAGAACTGATTGAGCATGTGAACGAGCTCAAGGCCAGATCTGATAGGCCGTGGGATTATCCGGCACTTTCCTGTGTGCTTGGTATACTTCAGAACAGTTACAGCACACATCGTGCTTTACTTGCTGATGCGCATATCTATAATGTTGGTAGTAAGTCTGCAGTAAACAATATTAAAGTATATAATGAGGAAGCAATTGAAAAGGCCGGGATGACAAAAGATCAGGTAAGCAGAATACTGGATCACGGTTTTTGTGTCTACAAAGTAGAATATATCAAGAAGGAGTGAGACCGTGAACTTTGCAGAAGCAGAAAGAATATATGAGAACAGTATCAAAATAATAAAGCTGAACCAGCATGAAAAAGGGGGCTTCTATGCCAGCCCTCCAGGTACTCGTTATCATTTCATATATCCCAGGGACCATTCAGTGGATATTCTGGGGGCTATAGCTGCCGGGTTGCTGGGTGAGGCAAAAAAAGCTCTTGAATTTATTCTAAACGCACAGAAACCACTTGGGGAATTCTCACAGAGATATGATGTTGATGGGAATGATGCAAGTTATAAGGATCTTCAGATAGATGGGAATGGCCTTGTACTTTTTGCAATGGGGAAATACTTTGACGCAACAACGAAATCTTCTACTGGTGCAGAGGATGTGGATTTTGTAAGAGAACAATGGGATAAGGTCGAAAAAGCTGTTGGTTTTATACTTATGAATAAGAATGAAGAGGTCGGCTTAATTCATACTATTAATAGTATCCATGAATATCCTGCATATGAACATGGTTTTGAGATATATGCCAATTGTGCCTGTTGTGCTGGAATACTGGCTGCAGTAAGAATGGGCAGGTCTATAGGTAAGAAAGTGGACACATGGAAAGTTGAAGCGGAAAAAATAAAAGAATCAATAATTACACGTCTATACAGTTCAAGAAGACGGTCTTTTATAAAGTGCATCAGAGTTAAGGACAGATATAGTAAACCAATTGGATATGATGCTTTTGCATCTGTGGTCATTGATGTTGATGTGGTCGAGTACTCACCTGCTTATTTTGAACTTATAAGTGACTATGATATAAAGATCAAATCAACGGTAAAAAGGATACATGAAAACCTTTGGGATAAAGAGATAGGAGGCCTGAATCGCTATCCTGAATACTGGGGGAGAAACAATGGGGGCTATGGGCCATGGTGCCATTTCACCTGTCAGCTTGCAAATCATTTTGTTGAAACTAACAATATGGATATGGCAAAGTTGTACCTGGGATGGGTGGTGGATATGGCTCATGAACAGTTGTTACCGGAACATATTTCGACAATTGAGAGGTTTGAGCTGTGGCTTGAAGACTATACAAATGCCAGGATATTAAGAGATAGTAAAATGACAATGATCCAGAATGTAAAATCACATCCCAAATGGAAAGATGGTCTGGCATACGTAACAATCCCCCTTATATGGCCTCATGCAGAATACATAAGGGCATACAGTAATTTCAAAAATAAGTTCCTAAAGGGACATTTTGCTGTCAGGGGTAACACTGCTGATCTAATATAATAAGCATAATGTAATTTCAGACAGTAGCAATTATAAAACAATGACAACACTACTACTAATGGCAATAACAACGACGTTTATGTTAAGCGCACATATATTTAGCCACGGTATTATCTTTGAATATTTTTAAACAATAAATGTAAGTCGTAAAATATCGACTGGATCTAGCAAACAAAAGAAAGGGAGTGGATATACAATGGATTTCTATCAGGAAAAGATAACTACGATACATGACTTTTCCAATGATGGTGAAACAATAATACATCATTTGCAGGAACTTGCAGTAAGCAGGCGCTCAGCCTTGATAATTCCTATGGTGTATGAGGAAATTAAAAGTAACAGCCTTACAAACATAATAAGTGAACTGAACAAGTGCAATTTCATTTCACAAGTTATAATTGCACTGGCAGCAGATAACAAAAAAGAGTTTAATGAAGTTGTTCATTTTTTTTATGATCTTAATCTGACACATATGGTTGTCTGGTGCAATGGTCCCAGTATATCAAAAGTAATAAATGATATGAAAGATGCAGAGCTGGACGTTTCGCAGTTCAAAGGCAAGGGCAAAGATGTATGGATGGCAATTGGAATAGCAAGTCTTGATGTGTATGCAATTGTACTTCATGATGCAGATATATTGACATATTCAAAAGATTTTCCCGCTAAATTATTATATCCCGTAATAAACCCGAAACTGAACTTCCTTTTCAACAAAGGTTATTATGCACGTATCAATAAGGAAAGAGGTATAATGTATGGCAGGGTGTTTCGTCTTTTTGTCCGGCCATTCATAGAAGCTTTACAAAAGGATGTGGGATGTAAATCAGAAGTTCTTGAATATCTTCAGGCATTCAGGTATATACTTTCAGGTGAATTTGCACTTACCTCTGATATGGCACTTCATTTAAGGATACCCTCAGACTGGGGTCTTGAAGTAGGTCTTCTGGCCGAAGTATATCGTAACAGCTCATTAAAACGCACCTGCCAGACAGATCTTGGATTCTATGATCACAAACACAAGGAAACAGGAAAAGATATAACACAAGGCCTTTCTAAAATGGTCAATGATATTGTTCTCACATTCTTACGTATAACAAATGAAACAACAAGTGTTCAGATATCCGGACCCTTTATACAGGGACTTCATGTAAAATATAGAAGATTTGCACAGGACATCATCAGACAGCATTATGCAGATGCTATATGTAATAATATGCTCTATGATCGCCATGTTGAGGAAAAATATGTTGAGGTTTTCTCAGACATTCTCATCAACACTGGTAATGCATATCTGGAAGCGCCTTTATGTGTTCAGATGCCAGACTGGAAAAGAGCACTTTCTGCAATACCAGATCTCAGGGAACAATTGAAGGCAGCAGCATTAAAGGACCTTGAAATGATAAAGAACTGATGCAAGTAGTAATTCCAAATTTAGATTTTTTGAATATTAGATATTAGGTAAGATAATCTATCTCTTTATGTTTCGTTTTTCATTTTTTGACTATGTCCTTTAGTATTTCGCATTTCACATCTTCAAAGAACCTTGCATTATCCCGGATTGCTTTTTCAGCCTCTGGGAAACCCATTTCCTTACACTCATTATAGAATTCTATGAACCTTGCCAGCCATAATACTCTTAATGCGTCAATAAGCACTATATCCTGTGTGGTGTAATATGCTGCAAAGAGATGCCAAACAGATCTGGCCCAGCTCTTTGCATCCATGGTTGCTTTTCCCCGCGGAAATTTGTCAAGTGTCTGAACTATATCCTCAGGAAGTACTTTTGCATAAAGAGCACGATATTCCTCATAGCGCATAGCAAGCGTCTCTTTCATTTTCCCCATATTAACTTCAACAGGTACTGGTATTGGACCATAGTAATCAGACACTACTATATCGGTCATGGCAGTTCGCTCATTCCTTTTAGAATAGTATATTGCAAGATCGAACATGGTTTTAACAACCTGGCGGAACATCGGTATCAGGGAAGACTCCGGATCTGCATATTTTGTCGTCGATTCATGAAGTTTCAATCCAAGCATGGCTTCTCTTATTCGTCTTCTTTCGGCAGCTGCAACTGTTGTAATGAATATATCAATTCCAAAGTCTGACGGGAAAAGAGGATGATTGCGCAGTATTTCCATTAGCTTCCTTGAAATACAGAATTCTCCTCCAATAGGTTGGCGTATATCGCTTCCATAGTAAGCCTTTGTAAATGGATAAGCAAGGTTGTTGGTTATCACTCCATCAAACTTGTCCCGTACGTAGAAAGGTACAACAAGGTCTGTTCTCCCATAAAGTACAGGTCTTGCCATCTCCTGTATCCATTCACCTTTAATTGACAGCAGATCACCATCAACAAATGCAATAGCTTTTGAATTTATGTGATGTGCAATCTCCATGACAGTACGTATACCATCTCCTTTTCCTGGGACTCCCATCTGCTCAACAACAAGCTTTTTCACAGGGGATATATCAAACATAGTTGCAAGTTCTGCGGTCCTGTCTGTTGAAAAACCATCCGATACAACTATCAATGTACTGTATGGTGAAAGGTATTGCAATATTCCTTCTCGTACAACATTCATAACATGGAGGATTGTTGGCTCGACATCTTTTGTCAATATTCCGATTACTACATCCACATCTCCAATATCTTTCAGCTTATCCAATGTACCATAGCTAAGTTTCATACAAATCCCTTAAGTAAGCTCAGTACTTCTCTCATTTTGAACTGGATACATATTAATGCTTCTGATAATTCTATAAGCGCTGAAATGTACCCTTATTTCATTTGTAGCATTCAATTAATGAACCACTTCTATTGATCTAATATTAAAAAAGTAATTAAAAGATAAATGAATGTTCAGTCAACTAACCTGTCCTTACGGGAGGGATTGAAATTCTCGATAAAAACATTCTAATATCAATCATCGTTTGAATCATATATTTCTGATGCATCTACAACATTAGGATCAGAATTAATATCTGAATTGTCCTGTTCTTTTTTATTTTGGAATGTTTTTATAGATGATTTAGACTTCATATTTTTAAACTGGAAGTTAAAAAAAACTTTCAAAATGACGATAAATATTAATGTCACTATAATAAGATAGATTAACGAACCCATATCCATATTTTACACATCCTTTTATCAATAAAATTAATTTTTACGGACCTCTCATGCTGTTCATCTATGTGGAGAAAAACATTTTACTATTCATCTCGACTTTTAGTTTCTATTTAATTATATTTAAAGTTTTTTAATATTATACAGGAGCGATTTCCCCAGTACAAGTTCAGGTTTGCTGGATCAGTTTCGTTTTTAAGAATGGCTTAGAAAAAGCTTTAAAGTACATTTAGTAGTGCAATGTTTAAGCTAATTCAATTGTGCTAAGAAAGGATGGATTCGATTTTTTTATTTGGAATTGTTATGCTATACGTTAAAACAGTAGAATAACCATTCTTTCCATCATTGTTAAATAGTTAGTCAAATATCTGAACCCATACAGTATCACGTTACTATTAATTACAGGTGGATTGTTTGATCGGAAAACTCACTGAAGACAAGGTAAAAGCGGGTAAGCAGGCTATAAACGAGTTATACAATACAGGTTACTATGGTCGTCCAAGGGCTGATATCCTTGAGCTGACACTTGTTGAGGCTGCATATCTTCTTTACAAAAAAAAGCTTGAGATATCATCTGATGGGATAACTATAGGTTTTGAAGATTTCTTTATACAAGCGTCTAAAAGACAGCGGTTCTTTGAACTTAAATACATAGTTTATAAAGACTTGCGTGAGAGAGGTTACTATGTACAGCCAAGTGTTACAGATTTTAGGGTTTATCCTCGTGGGGGTCATCCCGGGAAAACACAGGCTAAAATGTTTGTGTATGTACGCTCAGAGCGCATCCCCATGCATTTAAAAGATCTTCTTTTGCCACATGCTGCCGCAGTGAACGTCCGCAAGCAAATGGTACTTGCCATTGTAGATGAGGAAAGCGATATTACCTATTATGAGGTAAGAAAAGCAGATATAAAAGGATATATGGATACTACCATTCCTATTGATAAAGCCTTCAATGCAACGTTGCTGGAAGACCGCGTCATTGTATGGGATAGAAGCTCGTCCAGTATGCTCTACGAAAACTATTTTTATGGTAAACCCCTTGATGACGAAAGGCTCCAGCTATCTCTTGTAGAATCAGCGCACTTGCTTGTCCAAAGCATACTCACTATAAAAGATGGAAAAACCGGTGAACTTCTTGATACTCAAGGTTTTTCTAAGATCGCATCTTCTATCGATCCAGATTTCAAACGTAAGTATTCTACATACGTTGACCTTAGAAACAGAGCTCTTGTTCCTAAAACCGGTTTTAAGTTCGGCACTCATTTCAGAGTTTACAGCACAGCCGGATCATCTGGCCATTCATCTCACTCGGAATATCTTGTCCATGCGATAGACCATGACCACAAGTTCATTTTGTCTGTAATGTCAAGGGCTGTAAGACTTGCCAACACAGTTCGTAAGCAGATGCTATATTCAGTGGGAACAGATGGATACATAGAGTATATAGATATTGGCAGGATCAAAATGTGAATAAACTAATAGTCACACTGAATAATACTTGTTAATATGGATATAACAAAATTATAGTCTTTGCACTGCTAATTATTACACGTTATGTTTGCTCAAACTTAAATAATATACAATTCCTTGGTTTAATATATGTTTGATATAATTGCGGTTGATATTTCAGGACGTCATAGGACCAACGATGAATATATTATGGTATGCGCAGCGGTTTCTGCTTCTGTAACTGCAGATAATATAGAGAAGACAAATCAGATAGCTATAAGATCATTCAGGAGCATATCTGCGCCGGATGTTACAGATGTCATCAACATGGTTGAGACCACTGTTGCTGAGCTGAAGTTTGGTGGAACTATAGTCACTGAGGCTGGGGATATGTATAACAAACCACAACGTATTATAGACAGCATTTTCTACCAGGATTTCAAGTATCAGGAATCACTTGGTGAAAGACGTTGTATTGAACTTGCCCATCATGTATCTCTTGCTGCAAGGAAATTTCTTTTAAAAGAACTCGGTTTGCAATGAGGGACTTTTTAATAGAGATGTACGTACATATCCCTCGCATCGTTGGTCATACCTGATATGAAAAAAAGATTATTTGATACTTATCAACTTCAGGAATAAAACATGATGTCAAAAAGAAAATCGATGTCTTATAAAGCAATCATTGTAAAAAGAGATGATCCCGGGACAGATAAGGATAAGAGTGACCTCCAGATAAGGGAACTTAAGGAACTAGCAGAGGCTGCTGGATATGATGTTGTCAGTGAGCTTACACAAACAAGATATCCTGACAGAAAATTCCATCTTGGAAGGGGCAAAGTCGAAGAGCTTGCACAGATGGTATTTCATTTTTCGCCTGATAAAATAATATTCCATAATCCACTTAACACTATGCAGGTCTACAATATCTCAGAGATATGTCGGTGTGAAACAATTGACAAGTTCCAGCTGATTCTTGAAATATTTGCAACCAGGGCCACAACACATAGATCAAAACTACAGGTAGAGCTTGCAAGACTTGAATATGAACTCCCAAGGGCCAGAGCTGTTATATCTATATTGAAAAAAGATGAAAGACCAGGTTTTATGGGTCTTGGGGGCTATGAGGATTCCTACGCACAGGATATAAAGAATCGTATAAACAGGATAAAAGATGAACTTGAGACCATACAAAAAGATAATCGGTCTTTAAGGGCTATGAGACATTCCCTGGGTTTTTCTCTGGTGTCACTTGCAGGCTACACGAATGCTGGAAAAAGCACACTTTTCAATTCACTTGTGGATGAGGATGTTGAAGCTATGGATATGCTGTTTACGACCCTATTACCAACTACAAGGTCTCTGACTATAAATGGGCGACAGGTGCTGGTAACAGATACAGTTGGTTTTATAGAAGACCTTCCACACTGGATGATCGATGCCTTCAGATCAACACTGGATGAGATATTTTTGGCTGACATAGTTCTCCTTGTAGTTGATTCCTCACAACCTGTTGAACAAATAAAAGAAAAGTTGCTGGTGTGCCATGAAACGATGTGGGATCAGCTTCAGGATGTATCTATTATAACAGTTTTCAATAAAAGTGACCTTTTACAGGAAGATGAATTACAACAGTGTATAAATTACCTTGGTTATCTTTCTCCAAATCCTGTGGCAGTATCCGCTTTAAAAGGTTCTGGATTTGATAAACTTAAAACAAAGATATATAATGAACTCCCTGAATGGGAACGTATCAGTCTTTCACTTCCAATGTCAGAAGAGGGGATGTCAATTCTCGCATGGCTGTTTGATGAGGGTATAGTTCACGATGTTGAATATGATGAAAAGATTTACATAGAATTTGAAGCAAGAGAGAAAATTATAAATAAAGCAATATCAATAATTAATAAGTTCTATTGATGGCGCTATTTATTACTGTACCCTTTTTATTATAACCGTAACATATATATGTCATCATGTAGTTTGTATGTATGCGAACGGGCAAACTTCTCTAATGTACCACCAATCCTATCCAACCACCCAACCACCCAAAATCTTACCCGTTCGCAATACTTTTCTTCAATTATCTATATTAATCAAGGAATCAATAGTATATTTATGAGGTTTCTTTATGAGGTTTGATCTTCATGTCCATTCATGCTACTCAAAAGATAGCAATGCAAGTATCGATGATATAATTGAAAGTGCATCCAGAAACGGACTTGACGGGTTTGCAATATGTGATCATGATACAATAGAAGGTAGTGTTGCTTGCATTAAAAGAGCAAAGGAAATAAGTTCTTCCCTTATAATTATACCAGGGCAGGAAGTTAGTTCCTCAGGCGGTCATATACTTGTTCTGGGGATATGCGATAAAATAGAATCTGGATTAAGTCCGCAGGAAACTATAAAAAAGGCTCGTCAGCTGGGTGGTGTAGTTATTATCCCGCATCCTTTTAAGGTAACGTCCCATGGAATAGGATATCTGGAAGGACTGGATGTGGATGGAGTGGAAGTCCTTAATTCGCGCTGTGTTACAGATGGTCCTAATAATAAGGCAGAAAAAGCTGCTCATGAAATGGGGTTTTCAATGGTTGGTGGAAGCGACTCCCACGAAGCTCAGATGGTTGGCAGGTCATATACCGAGTTAACTGTCAGTGTCAAAAACATCGATGAGGTGCTTGATGCAATACGCAATGGTCATACAAGACCAAGAGGATGCAAAACACCGGTATATTTTGTTTTAAGGCAAATGTTAATTGGCCACATTAACAAGCTTTCAAAGAAATTGAAAGGCAAAGTCTAATAAGCTACTTTACCAGAATCTGTCTTAGTTACTAATGTCCTTGAATCTTTAATTAAGAAAGCATTCTTGGTAAGCTTTCTTCACCTTTGATATTTGTTCTTAACTTCTGAAAATAGATTTTTTTTAAAAAATTTTTAAACCTTATAATATTTAAGGTGTTCTAATGTACTTGTACAAATATTATTACTTTATCTGATTTAATCAAGAAGACCATCCATTTCAATCTTACATTAAATCGGATATTTAATGAGAGGTCGTTCACAGATAGGAGTATAGCATTTCCAT
>PXAV01000124.1 GCA_003565715.1 Methanosarcinaceae archaeon | reverse complement strand
GAAGAGTAGGGTCGTTGGTCACTCCCTCGAAAGAGTTTTCGTCCCATCTCAGCTTAACATTAGTATTGCCTCCGGCAGGGCCATCTACAACCCAGTATTCATTATTGCTGACTTCTGTCAGAGGCTCATTAAGGTTATTTTCCGGGTCTGTCGGGTATCCATCATCATCGGGGTTGCGGCTGAAATACTGTGCTGTCCAGTAGTCGGGGGATGATGTGGCCGAAGCATTTAACAGCTCTATCCTGCCAAGGCGTCCCTCGCCCTCAACAACATTTCCGACGGGAAAATTAAACGACTGTCCGCGGATGATCCTTTTACGTAAAGGACCGTCTACAAAAGAAGTGGAGTTGCCGCCAACGGCAGCAAGAGAAGAGGTGTTGGTTAAGGTTACCTTCATGTCGTCATAGGAGTATATAACTCCCGAGGAAAGGTTAAGCCTGCGTGTTATTTCAATTCCTGCGTCACTATTGATAAGATCAAGCCCGGCATCACTGCGCATAGTAAGGTTGTAAAACTTTTCAGTTACCACTACATTAAGAAACTGGGTTTCTTCGCCTTCAACGAACACAGTGCCTCTTCCCGGCCTGAAGCTGTTTGCCGAAATGTTTTCATTTAACCAGTCACCCGAGAGGAAAATATTCTTGTTGTGCAGGGTGTTGCTGAGTGTTGTTCCGTTAAGTATTCTAAGGCTGCCCAGCACCTTCATGTTGTCAGCACTCATATTCTTTATGCCGCTGCCTGAAAATAACACATTTTGAAACGGTTTATAGTAGTTTCCGGGCTTAAGAGGCAGGGTTGCGGTGTTTTCACCTTTGAACTCAACGATTGTGCTTTCATTTTCAAAGAACTGGTCATAGTCTCCGCCGGGAAAAACGAAGAACCCGTCGGATGTGGAAGCAAGTTCTATTTTGCCGGATCCTTTTACCGCTCCGAAGTCATGGAAAACGGTCGCTTCGCAGTCAAGGGTACCGTGTATCTCTAAAGAAGCACTATACCGCTTGTCTTCGTTGATTATTACAGTGTGTTCTTCAGCAATTATTACCGGGTTTCCATGTGGGTAATAATCGGCTGCGGGTCCGTCATGGCCTTCCATTGACCAGGTGTCGAGATCTGTCCAGTTGCCGCTGCTGCGGCTGTAAAAGATGTCAAAAGGAGGGGTGAAGTTATAATGTTCGCCGGCGGTAAAGTCACCAGCAACAAAGCTCACATTGTTAACTGTAATTTTGTTCTCACTGCTTATAACGCTTCCCGGATCTCCTTCATTTCCGAGGTCTGTCCATTCAAACTTATCAGCATTATACATGCCTGCATTGTAGCTTTCATCGCTTGTCTCGCCGGGCCTGACATCTTCAGTCAAATAGTGATAAGTGTGGTTGATGCTGAACGGTTGGCTGAACCCTGCAGAGTCAACGCTCCAGTAGTAAGCCAGCTCTTCTTCATCAGGGTGCACAATAGCCGGGTGTTTGCGGTTAACCGGCCTTACGGTAACTGACCCCGGGCTTCCGCTTTCAGTTATGTTGTATGATGCCGGGGTGTATTTGCCGGCAACACCTATAGGCATGGTAAAAACAGATTCTCCTGTGGCAAAAAGTTTGCGAACGCCCTGGTCACTCAAAGCACCGTTGAGTATTATCATTTTGTTAACTCCCGGTTCGCCTTCAATGCCGGCATTTTCACCGAAAGTCAGCAGATAGTCATCAATATAAATGCTTCCGCTGTTAAAAGTAAGTATCCCGTTGATGGTTGCGTTGTCAAGAAGGCTGATGCCGTTTGCGTTTTCCAGTATAATGTTCCCATAGGAACCTCCTATACCGGAAAGAGACTGGTTTTGTGTGCCGGCAAGAATGATGCCGCCATCACTACCCGGGCTTGTGTGTGAAGATGTGTTTAAAACGTTTCCGGCGACCGTAATTGCATTTTCTCCATCGTTAAGGGCGCCAGACTCTATTAATAAACTTTCGTTGATCCTGAGGGCTGTATTTGAGTTTTCAAGTTCGACTGAACCTCCTGCGCGGATTATAACATTCGCAAAGTTGGTAAGGTTTGATACGTTGCCGGCAATAACCTGGTTATCTTCTGAGTTGAAGATGACAGTTTGTGATGTCGATCCTGCGAGGAAGCCGCCTTGTTCTATACCGGGGGTTTCATTATTGTTGTTGTTAACCAGGTTTCCGCCTATAGTCAGGTCAAGACCGCCTGCACGGTATTCGGAATTGCCGTTAATTTGCAGATTGTTAAGTATTTCCGGTGCCAGCACTTCGGTAGTAAGGTATTGGTTGGAGCCGTCTGCTCCTATGCTGATATTCCACAATGGTGTGGATGTACTGAGCCTGAAATTGTAATTTGCTCCGGATGATTCAAGCCCAAACTTTAGCTCACCACCTGTGATGTCATGTGCTTCGGGTCGCAGGTAAACATCGCCGAAAGATGTACCTGGGCTTGCCGGCCTGTCAAAAAAGACCGTGCCGTCAGACATTTCCAGCAAACTTCCTTCGTTAGCTATTTCCAGCAGTGCGCGGTTAGCTGCACGGTTTTTGCCATAAATGAAAACCTCCCCGCCTTTTTGAATATAATTCAGCGCTCCGCCGGTTATTGTTGTGGGTCTGCGAATCTGACCGTTTATGAAAAGTTCACCACCCTCAGCAATGATTTCCGGGTTGCCTGCTGCCGCATATTCTATGGAGTTGTTGGTGCTGTTTGCAGGATTACCGATATACATGCTGCCGCCAAGAACTTCAATCCTGCCTGAAAGGTGTAGGTCTGCAGAACCTGAACCTCCATAAGCAACGCGCACCTCGCCCCGGTTAACTGAAAGCGCTGCGGTTGATGGTATCTCAAAATCCGTTTCACCGTCAGTAATAGTTACTGTCAACTCCGGGTTGTCCACCCTGAAAGTACCGTTCTGAAGTGTAAGAAACGGGTTGGATATCCCGGTTGTAATAGGCTTTTCTAATGTAAGAACAACTTCGGGACAAGAGCCTTTGTTGACAAACAGATTATAAAAATTGGTGTTTCCGCTACCTTCGATGACTGCATCTTCACTGCCCTTGAAATATACGCTAACACGACTGTCGTTTTCTCTGTGCATGTCAAATTCACCGTTATTGTGTAAGCTGCCGTGAATTTTCAGAATGTGGTTGAAAAGAGAAGGGGTGTTTATCCTGGTTCTAAAAACAGCGCCGGCAGAAATGTTCACGCTTCCTAAAACTTCAATTGTTTTAGTATCCCCTTCAAGGATGATAAATGTTCCGGACTCTGCTACAATATCGCCTTTTATCAGCAGTAAGCTCCAGTTGTTTCCATCACTTGAGGCCGAGGAGGAAGAAGCCTGGCCGTCACCTTTTAAAATAAGATCTTCATGAATAACAAGGTCCAAATCAGGAAGGTTGATCTCTCCTTCAATGTGGTTTAAAACCAGGTTCCTGTATTGATCAAGCTGCAAACCGCTTTCAGAGGTATGAGGAACAACTATTCCGCTGCCATAGTATTCCACTGTACCACCATCCGGTCCTAAAAAGTGTCCGAAATCACCTTGCGGGAAGTAGTTTGAGCTTGAGATTCGAAGTGTGCCCTGGCTGGAGGATGTTTCTCCCGTTATTGCTGAGAAGTTGTGCCCCTGTGTTGAGCCCAGGTCTAGCGTTGACCCTCCGGCTATGAAAAGCGCACCGCACTCCTTGTCCGGGCCGGAAATGGTTACGGTATGGGTGTATTCATCATTTCCTATCTTTACGATTGTGTTTGGCCCGGGGGTTATTGCCGAGGGCTCTCCGCCCGGTTCGATTTCCGACCATGTGTCTGTTTCATCCCAGTTGCCATCCTGCCGGCTAAACAGTACCGGAATATCAATGAAAGCGGAGGGCGCACCGGCGGTGTATTCACCATAGGCGGTTGACTGGTAGTCAAACGTTATTTCATTATTTGCCTGGTCGACATTGTTTATGTCATCTATTGTAACCCATGATGTTCCGTTTCGGTAAACACCCGGGATATAGTTTGCTTCCGTTCCTCTTACAAAGTAGTCGCTAAGCTCATAGTCATAGAAGTATCTGTGGTTTACCGATTCCTCCCGGATGCCTGAAAAGCCTTCGGCCGTGGTTTTCCAGTATGTTGCAAGCACGGTGTTGTCTTCCTGTGAGAGGGGGTGGCGGCTGTTTACAGGCCTTGAAGCCACATTTCCGTAAGCTTCGGGCGGTTCGGTAAAACCGATATATGCCAGCATATAGTAGAAGTTGTCATCATCTGCCTGAAAACCAAAGGGAAACAGAAACTCCTCCGTACTGTCATATTCTCTTTTTATACCTCCGTCAGAAGATAATCCTTTTGTTGTGATCATTTTCCCGGTGGTAAAACTTTGTTCGGTATTGGTAATTGCGGAATATATCCTTGCGTCTTTTCCCAGCTTCAGCGTGTTGCTGCCAATGTAAAGCCTGTGATTGGATGCCAGGCGCAGGTTTCCTGTAACGGTCATGTTGTTTGACATTGTCACTGAACCCCCTGTTTTGTTAATAAAGAAGTTGTTAAAGCTACCGTTTCCATTGCCTGAGATTGTTTGTTCAGCTGTGCCTGTAAGCCTTATGCTTCCTGCTCCTGCAGCCGGCTTAAAATGCAGCCCGCTGTTTGTTATGTTGCCTGATACATTGATAACCCTGCTGTTATCCCTGAGGATGGTTCCTTCTCCTATCACGAGGCTGCCCCGGACAGAATATGTGTTGGAGCCCTCAAGTGTAAGGTCGGAGCCATTCGAAAGGGTCAGGTTGTATAGCCCGTCGGTTATTGTCCCTGAATTGTTGAAAGCCTGAGGTTCATGACCATTGAAAAAAGTTGTGTTGGAGCCGGGGTTGTAAGTGGCATCACTTTCAATGGTAAAGTTGCATCCTACATACACATCGACATTGGTTGCTCCTGTGCTGAAAACTGCTTCATCAAGAAGCGACAGGTTGTTGAGAGTTTTTAAAGGCAGCGCAGGTACAGGTTCATTAACGGTTGTGCTTCCAATGACTGCTCCCGGATGCGCTACTATTCTTGCTTCATACTCTGAAGATGCTTCCCTGATGATGTTAAGGTTGTAAAATGGTCCGCGGGAGGTAAAATAAGCATTTCTGTTATTAGGTACATAGATGTTAATAGTTCCTTCTGAAATGTCAATGTTTTCCGGTGCTGTTGCTAGCACAAAACTAAACTGCCTTCCTTGCGTGTAAGTCGCATTTGTTGGTGTTGAGCGGAGGATGTTCATCTCTCCTCCGGACATTGTAAAGGATGTGCCTTCATAGCCCAGGTGAAAACTTGCGGCATATCCGTCATAAGTGACATAGTCACGGCGAATATCCACTGTTCCTCCTGTCTGAATATAGGCGCCACGGTGGTTGGACCCTTCGGCTGATGTACGGATGATGGGTGTGTTCACTGTGCCGCCTTCAACTATCATCTGGCCGGTAGTACGTAAGCCGATCCCCTGCCATGCATTATCTATTAAAGTCCCTGAAGTTATCTTTAGCTTTCCATATACGGACATTATGGCTTTTGCATGCTGGCTGTTTGGTGTATAGGCTGTTGTATAGACTGTAGCTCCATCAATCCAAAGCATCGCATCTTCATCAATTGCATAATTTCTTCCTCCGGTTGTGGTACCGTAATTATTACTGGAGGCCAGCGCGGGAATAATTATATTTTCTCCCAGCCTCACGGTTCCTGCTTCAAGCCCCAGGGCATTATCATTAGGTATGTTTGGCGGTGTGCCGGGGGAGTTATCCTGAAAGTTGTTTGGGCCGTAAAGGTTAAAGTACTCTTCGTTTGTTGCATCAAGGTGCAGTATGTAGGTGTCGTCAATGCCTTTGTTTATTTCTATCCGGTAGAATGTTGCCGGGGCATTAATTGTAACGTACTGGTCGGCTGCAGGGTTATCAAAGATAACATGTGCCCTGGCGCCCCCGTCGTTAAGGTAGTCAGGCGCAGTTCTGTCGGTAAATGTTACATCTCCGTCAATATCAAAATCACCTTTGACAATAAAGCTGTGGCTGTATGCAGCTTGCCCGAGCCGGATACGCCCGTCGCTGTGTACGTGTACTGAGCCGGTAATATCTATAGTACGTGCAGCACCGCCGGTATCATTATTTATTTGGAAAACACCGTTTTCTACGGCCAGGTCGCCGTTGATGGTAATGTCGGCAGTAACCTTTGCCGTTACAGAAGTGTTGTTGAAGTTTAAGACAAGGTTGTTGTACTCATACCTGTTGAAATCGAAATCTTCTGTAATGCCGTAATACTCAACTGTTCCTCCGGAGGGGGATACAAAATCACCGAAGATGCCACCCGGGAAGTTGTTTGTAGCAAGCCTCAACAGCCCTTTGCCGCTGACATTGCCAAGGTTATGGTCTGTAGTGTTGGCAATATCAAGCGTGCCGCCGTCATTTATCTTAAGTGAAGCGATTTCTTGTTCGTCATCAC
This sequence comes from Methanosarcinaceae archaeon, assembly GCA_003565715.1. Classification (GTDB taxonomy): domain Archaea; phylum Halobacteriota; class Methanosarcinia; order Methanosarcinales; family Methanosarcinaceae; genus Methanolobus. The sequence goes on along the minus strand of PXAV01000124.1, from coordinate 189 downwards.
CTAGGGTAACCGACCTGCCGTTGAGAATAACAACATGGTCGCCGCTGCCCGGAACAGCATTGCCGGGGTTGATATGCAGAGTGCCCGAAGGGTCGGTGGTCCAAACTGCATAATTGCCGAAACTGCCCGACTGGTATGAGTAATATGTTACAGCCGAACGTTCTTTACCGGTTGAGCCATTATCATCAG
>PXAV01000090.1 GCA_003565715.1 Methanosarcinaceae archaeon | reverse complement strand
TCAAAAATATAGTTCCATGCATGATAGGCAAAATGGTTGTTTTCACAAGCAATTATATCTGCAGGTGTATTAGATATGGCTTATATTTATAGGTGCCCAAAATAAATATATACTATACTAACATCCACATAATGTAGAGATCTTTTCTCAGCTCAATAGTAACATAAATAAGAGAAAATTGCTCTTGAAATGACCTTTGTAAGACAGGCAACAAGAAATAATTATACTCATGGAGGATATTTTATGTTGATAGGATATAGTTCGTTCCTTAGAAAATTAGCAATGGACACAGACTCTGTAAAAGGACTGACAGGAGCCAGTATGGCTTACAGGCTCAATTTAAGACATGACGAGTTAAGTGACCTACTAATAATCATGCAAAGAAAAGGAGATATTGAACTTGTAGCAGGCAATGATATGAAATACAATTATATGGGAAAGGACCACTTCAATACAGAATATGGACAAGTGTCCCGAGCTGACTATAGATTTATGCTTTACAGACTGACAGAAAAGGGCAGAAATCTATGTAAATGACCGACAGGATGAAAATAGACCTGTACAGCAATAAAGATAGTCTTCTAAGCTTTTGCGTGTGCAAAAAAACATCTTATTTTGAACTTTCAATGCTTAAAGCTGGACCCTATAAAACAAAAATTGCGTTTCTTTGGCTGTTTACAACATTTCAATACTTTTATCCTTATTTAAAACTACATTTTCCATTAATTTCCTTTTTAAACTTAACTCACTTCCTGATTAACATTTTCAGGTTAACATTTTTCATTGTTTTTTGTATTTGCAATATAACACAATGTATAAATAGCATTAGACACATGATAACATCAATGTATATAAATGTACATTGATGTCTAAGGAGACTCACGCATGAAGACATATATCCAAAGGGTAAGTGAAAAGCAAAACCTCACGATAAAAGAGTCAGAAAATGCCATCACACAGATATTCACAGAGGCTAGCGATGTTCAGATAGCGGGTCTTTTGATGGCTCTGAAAATGAAAGGGGAAACGGTTGATGAAATCGCTGGTTTTGCAACTGGGATGAAAAAGGTTGCAAAAAGAATTGAACCTAAAGTAGATGGTATCTTGGTAGATGTTGTTGGGACAGGAGGCGACCGTCACAATACTATCAATGTATCCACCGCTTCTGCCATCATCGTTGCGGCATCAGGCCTGTATGTTGCAAAACATGGTAACAGGTCCATAACCTCCCTTTCAGGAAGTGCAGACGTTCTAAAGGAGCTGGGCATTAAAGTGGACAAATCACCAGAAGAGGTTAAAGAATCTATTGAGAAGAAAGGTATTGGCTTTATGTTCGCCCCTGTGTTCCATCCTGCAATGAAAAGAGTGGCGCCTATAAGGCAGCAGATGGGCGTTAGAACGGTCTTTAACATACTTGGACCTCTTACAAACCCTGCAAATGCAAAGATACAGCTTGTAGGTGTCTATGATAGCAGACTATGCGAACCCTTTGCCATGATAATGAAGAAGTTGGGAGTTGAAAGAGCAATGGTGGTTCACGGAGATGGAATGGATGAGATCTCAAATATATCTCATACATACGTTGCTGAGCTTAAGTATGACAAGATTACAACCTATACACTCACACCTGAGGAAATAGGAATAAACAGAGCAACTGCAAAAGATATCGTAGGTGGAACTCCAGAGGAGAATGCATCTGATATACTCTACATCCTCAAAGGCGAGAAGGGACCAAAAAGGGACCTGATTGTGATGAACTCAGCCGCAGCCCTGTATGTTGCAGGAAAAGCAAACTCCATCAAAGAAGCAATCCCGATGGTCGAAGATGTAATAGACAGCGGCAAAGCCATGCAGAAACTGATTGAATTCATTGATGATGATAATATTCCCGGAGCTATAAATGAAGCATCTCCCAAAAGTAAAGATATGCGGCATGAGGTCTGTTGAAGATATTGAACTGGCAGTTAGCTGCGGAGCAGATGCTGTGGGTTTTATCACAGAAGTACCTGTGAACAGTCCGCGAAAACTTGATACATGGAAAGCAGCAGAACTTATAAAAACCGTACCTTTCTTTGTAGGCTCAACTCTTGTGATAATGCCGGAAAGCGGGAAACATGCTCTGGGTCTCATCGATAAGGTAAGACCGGACGTTGTACAGCTTCACAATGACCTCAGTTCAAAAGAAATAGAGATAATTCGTAACTCTGCATATCAAAAGATAATAAAGACGTTTGTCATCCCTGTAGAAAGTAAAGAGCTTCCATCTGATATGATATCGGAGATAGATGCGCTCTATGATAATGATCTGATAGATGGCATTCTTCTGGATACGGGTAAAACTGGCAATAGAGGTGGTACCGGACTTGTGCATGACTGGTCCATCAGCAGGCACGTCGTGGAGAATGTCCATTTGCCAGTGATACTTGCCGGAGGGCTCAAACCAGAAAACGTAAGGGATGCCGTTTACAAGGTCGGACCTTTTGCGGTTGACACTGCTTCGGGTGTTGAGAAGGATGGAAAAATAGATCCTGCTAAAGTACGCAGGTTCATAGAAGAGGCCAGGTGTATCAATGGTTGATTTTGATCTTAATAAAGAGGATTTTATATCCCTAGTTGAAGCTGCACAGAAGCCTGCTATCGTGCAGCTTATGAAAAAGGTAGATAGCATTTGCACTCCTTTACAATTGTATGCGACCCTGCAGAATGCAGGACATTCTTATCTGCTTGAATCTGTGGAAAAAGAAAAAAGACACGCAAGATATTCATTTGTTGGTTACGAGCCTGAGATGGTGGTCTCGGTAAAAGACCGCCACATTACCATCGAATGTCCTATGAATTCCGAGCTTACAAAAAATATATATTATAAGCTCAGATCAATGGGAAAGGTAGAACCACTCATAGGCGGTAAGTTCAGGGTAAAGATGAGCGATGAAGATGATGCCCTTGCAGCATTCAGGAAAATATATCCAACAAGTACCGATACCATTCTGTTGAATCAGAAACGCTTTGACAGACAGACCTTTCTGGGAGGTGCCATCGGTTACAACAGTTATGACCTTGTTTATGATTCATGGCTGGACATAGATAAAAAACCGGATGCATCCACACCTGACATGCATTTTGCCATAATGTCCAAGACCTTTGTCTTTGATCACATAACTAACGATACATACATAGTCATAACACCTTTTGTGACAGAAATGAGCGATCTTAATGATGTTTACGACAATGCTTGTTCTGAAGCCCAGCTGATGGAAAGATCATTACAAATGGCTTCTGTCATAGGTATCAGTGAGGACATTCCTTCAACAGATCCAGAAAGGCCTGTTGCCAATATAGAAAGAGATATGTATGAGGAAGCTGTCAGGAGGGCAAAACAACATATAATCGATGGTGATATATTCCAGGTGGTCATCTCCCGAAGATATACTGTAAAAATGAAGCAAACACCACTGCAACTCTACATAAGACTCAGGAACATAAATCCGAGCCCTTATATGTACATCTTCAATTTCAAGGACATCGGGATCGTTGGCGCAAGTCCTGAAACCCTTATGACAGTATATGACAGGAAAGTCATAACAAATCCGATTGCAGGTACATGCCCCAGAGGCAAAGATGACAAAGAGGACAATATGCTTGCAGAGGAGATGCTCAATGACGAAAAAGAACTTGCAGAGCATGTTATGCTTGTTGATCTTGGGCGCAATGACGTCAGAATGGTTTCTGAGAGCGGAACTGTTAAAGTAGATGACCTCATGAGCGTGGTTAAATACTCGCACCTGCAACATATTGAAAGTACCGTGAGCGGTGAATTGAGAGATGAATGTGATCAGTTCGATGCAACACGCGCCATCTTTCCTGCAGGTACACTATCCGGTGCCCCCAAGATAAGAGCAATGGAAATTATCGATAATCTTGAACCGGATGCAAGAGGAATATACGGCGGTGGTGTTGGTTACTATTCATGGAACGGTGATGCGGACTTTGCAATTGTCATCAGAACAGTGCTTATTAAGAAGAACACAGCCTATGTGCAGGCCGGAGCAGGCATCGTGGCTGACTCGGACCCTACATACGAATACAATGAGACCGAAAGGAAGATGGCTGCAATGATAAAGGCAATAGGAGGCGAACAATGAAAGTATTGTTCATAAACAACAGGGATTCTTTTGTCTGGAATCTTGTGGACTTTGTTTCCATATACGAGCCTGACACAAAGGTTGTCCCTAACACAATCTCCCTTGAAGAAGTAAAGGATATCCATCCGGATGCCATTATCATTTCACCTGGCCCTGGCACGCCTCATAAAAAGGAAGATATAGGAACATCCATTGATATTATCAGATATCTCGGTTCAGAAATACCTATACTCGGAGTATGTCTTGGACATCAGGCCATCAACACTGCATTCGGCGGGACAATAGGCCATACAAAAGGCGGACCCATTCATGGTAAGACATCTAAAATCATCCATGTGGGATCTCCGCTTTTCAATGGGATTGAAGTCGAATTCAAAGCTGGAAGGTACCATTCCCTTGCAATTGAAGAACTGGCCATGGACTTTCGGATCACTGCCAAAACAGAAGATGGGATAATCATGGCAATTGAACATAAAAAGTACCCCTTATACGGCGTTCAGTTCCATCCCGAGTCCATACTTACCCATGATGGACTCTGGATAATCAAGAATTTCCTGATGATAGCAGAGGATATACACAAGAATTAAGCATTTAAAGAATTATTGTCAACTATGATCATAGGTATTACAGGTACACCAGGAACAGGAAAAACAGCCGTAACTAAACTGCTTGAAAAATACCCGCTTTATCAGGTGATCCACCTCAACGAACTCATACAGGAAGAAAAGCTCTATTCTGAGGTGGATACCGAAAGGGATTGTGTTGTTGCGGATATGGAACTGATATACAGCAGAGTCATGGAACTTCAAGATTTTTTTTACCCCGTCATGATAATTGATAGTCATCTTTCGCATCATATTTCCGATATTGTGATCGTGCTAAGGACATCACCTGCAATACTGAAAACAAGACTTGAAAAAAGGAAGTATTCGGTTAATAAAGTACAGGAGAATCTCGAAGCAGAAGCCTTGGATATCATCCTGGCGGAAGCGGTGGACTGGTGCGGGACGATCTTTGAACTAGATACTACAGGAAGAACTGTAGAAAGTACCCTTCAGGACATCGATAGAATAATAAAGGGACTTCAGAATAGTGATACCAAGGATTTAGAAAAGGAATACAGACCCGGAACAGTGGACTGGAGTGATTATATTTTCGATTAGTGCCCATCTACCTTTTCGAAGTCCAGGATCATTATTGATAAGAACAAATAAATAGAGTGAAACCGGAATAACAAGTTTGAATGGTCCTTACTGTTTATGCGCCGAGGTGACAGAGTGGCTAATGTGACCGCCTGCAGAGCGGTTTTTCGGGAGTTCGAATCTTCCCCTCGGCATCTGCACTTTTACATTACGATCATAGCGGAGAAACACTGTGGTACTGAAGGTCTATAATACATTGACAAGAAAGATGGAGGAGTTTATCCCCCTGCAAGGTAAAAAAGTAAATATGTACGTCTGCGGCCCTACGGTATATGATCACTGCCATCTGGGGCACGCCAGGAGTTATATTTCTTTTGATGTGATCAGACGTTATCTCATTTACAGAGGATATGATGTCAACTACATTTCCAACGTAACCGATGTTGACGATAAAGTGATATACAGGGCAAAAGAGACTGGAGAAGACCCCTTTACACTTTCTGCAAGGTTTACCGGATCTTTTATAGAGGACATGGAGAATCTATCAGTATTGCCTCCAGACAGCCGTCCGAAGGTCACAGAACACATCCATGAGATAATAGAAGCATTGAAAACGCTGCTAAAAAAAGGTACAGCCTATGTGACCCAAAAAGGCAATGTATACTATGATCTTAGCAGCTCGGTAGAGAAAATCGGAGTATTGAGCCACCAGACAGCTGAAGGGCTTCTTGAAGGCTCGGGGAGACGGGTGGATGTGGAAGATGACAAGAGATACCAGCTTGATTTTGCCCTCTGGAAAGTTGTTCCTGAAGATGAAGCTGGATGGGACAGCCCCTGGGGCAGGGGGCGCCCGGGGTGGCACATAGAATGCACGGTCATGTCTATGAAATATGGCTCAGAGCAACTGGATATACATGGTGGGGGAATGGATCTGATATTCCCGCACCATGAGGCTGAGATACACCAGTCCGAAAGCTGCACAGGGAAGCACCCATTCAGTAAATACTGGCTGCATAATGGTTTCCTGACAATAAGTAAAGAGAAGATGTCAAAGTCCCTGGGCAATTTTTTTACCATCAAGGAAGTACTGAAGAAATTCCCTGCCGGAACAGTCCGGTTCTTTATAACCTATACCCATTACAGAAGTACAGTTGATTTCAATGAGGAGGCTCTTGAGGAGGCAGGAAGGGCAAGAAAAAGACTGCTGAACACGATATACAACATAAAAAATGCACTGTTTGATGCCCCTGACTATGATAAGGATTGCGGACTTGGGGAATTGATAGAACAGACCAGGTATGCGTTCATCACTGCCATGGATGATGACTTCAACACCAGGGAAGCAATTGGGGATCTATTCGTATTCAGCCGCAAGGTCAATTCCATAATCACTGATGAAGAACCAGGAAAAGCATCACTGAACCATGTTATAGGTCTTTTTTCAGAGATAGATGAGGTCCTTGGTATCTTTGACGATAGTAAGAGCTGCGCCCCGGAAGTAAACATCATTGAACTGTCAGAAGATAACATCATTGAACTTATAAGTATAAGAGACAATGCACGCTATAACAAGGACTGGAAAAAGGCCGATGCTATCCGAGATGAGCTTAAGGAAAAGGGTATTGCCCTTGAAGATGGAAAGGAGGGTGTCAGGTGGAGACGGAAAGGTTAGTCAAATTAGGAAGAAGCACATCTGACAACAAAATGGTCCGGATCTATCAGGTAGACTCGTTCACAGATAGAGCCTTTAGCGGGAATCCTGCAGGTGTCTGCATTCTGAAAGGACCCGCAGATGACAATTGGATGCATAATGTTGCAAAAGAAATGGCTGTGTCTGAGACTGCCTTTCTTTATCCTGAAAAAGAAGGGTATTGCTTGCGCTGGTTTGCACCAGGTGCTGAAGTGGACCTCTGTGGCCATGCGACACTGGCAAGTGCCCACATACTATGGGAGAATGGGTTTGCTCAAAAGGATGAAAAGCTATTGTTCTTTACAAAGAGCGGAAACCTGGCCGCCAGCCTGAATGAGGGATGGATAGAACTTGACTTCCCGGCGCTAGAAGAAGAAGAAGAAGAAGATAAAGATAAATATGAAGAACTTGTGGAAGCGCTTGGTATAGAACCCATATATATTGGAAAGAATGCTTTTGATTACCTGGTTGAAGTAGGTTCTGAGGACAAGTTGAGGGAAGTAGAGCCAGATCTTTTAAGACTTGCATCAATTACAACAAAAGGAGTGTGTGTTACAGCCGTGTCTTCATCACAAGAGTATGATTTTGTGTCCAGGCTTTTTGCACCTGCCATTGGAATACCTGAAGATCCTGTAACCGGCTCAACACACTGTTGCCTTGGACCTTACTGGATGAAAAAACTTTGCAGGGACACATTCTTCGCTTATCAGGCCTCACAGAGAGGAGGATTCCTCAAGGTCCAGGTCAAAGGAGACAGGGTGCTGCTTTGCGGGAAGGCTGTAACGGTATTTTCAGGGGATATCACGGGCTGGACCATTGATTTGTGATTTTGTTAGTATGTATCCTGTGAAATGATACATGAGAATTTGCCAAGATCACAGGAAATGACCAGGCCACCATACCCAGACATTTGAAATTATGATCCGAAGCAGGGATGCTGAGATACAAAAAATATGGTAGTTATCTGATTTACATCATAAAGGATGATACAATGAAAGAAACACTTAAAGAATGCGGAGTTGAAGAAGTTGATTCTTGCTGCCCGGGAAGTACAATGGACCCCGAAACAAAAAAATATGCAGTCAAAAGGAATTATGGCAATATAGCACTTGGTTTGATACAAAGCTGCGGATGTAGCGCAAGCATGACACAGGAGCAGGTTGCCGCATCTATAGGATATTCAACCTCAGATGTGGAGGCCTTCCCTGAGGCAAACCTTGGGCTTGGGTGCGGGAATCCCACAGCTCTTGGAGAATTAAAAGAAGGCTACGTCGTGCTGGACCTGGGCTCAGGAGCTGGTTTTGACAGTTTTCTGGCAGCCCGGAAAGTTGGAGCAAGTGGAAAGGTCATCGGTGTGGACATGACAGATGAGATGCTAGCAAAGGCCAGAAAAAATGCAGATGATTACGGTTTTGAGAATATAGAATTCAGGAAGGGGGACATAGAAGACCTGCCTGTTGAGAGTGGCTCTATTGATGTTATCATCAGTAATTGTGTTATAAACCTTGCACCTGACAAATCCAGGGTATTCAGCGAAGCATACAGGGTACTTAGGAAAGGGGGAAGGATGTTTGTGTCCGATATAGTACTTTTAGAAGAGTTGACAGAATATGAAAAGAATAACGAGGAGCTTATCTGTGCCTGTGTTGGTGGTGCACTACTCAAAGATGAGTACCTGAAGATAATTAATGATGCGGGTTTTCCAATAAAAATAATCGAGGAAGACATTGAAATAGGCCAGAGACAGTATCCAGGATATTCTCTGGAAAGTATTAAGCTGGAGTTAATGAAAAACAAAGACTGATTTTTAAAAGATCATTCTTTGTCCGAGCCAGATACACTTTTAAGTCTGTTGACGCCATCTATCTCATCTATGACATCTACAACAGCTTTTGGAACAAGTGATCTCCAGTCCTCATCCTTTAGCATTCTCCTTCTGATCTCACTGCCGGAATACCCATCACGCTTGTGCATAGGCGGTTGTTTTACATCAATACCAGCTTCCATGAAAAGGCGGATCACAAGGGGATTGTTCGAGTACACCATATCAAATGGTGGGGTCATAGAAATGATATGTGATACCCAGACCGCATTGCGCTGGAGGTCTTCCAGCGGGATTGCATAGTGTTTCACATCAGCTTCCTCAAGGGCATGCCTTATCATCATCACACGCTCCCCTGCCGTAAAGGGATTCTGGGGTTCATGACTTTTCTGTGCAGTACCTATACCTATAACTACTTCATCTACATTCCGTGCAATATCAGTTATAATGGAATAGTGACCCAGATGGAATGGTTGAAAGCGTCCTATATAGAACGCTCTTCTCATGTTCATGCATCAACACCATTCAACGAATTCCACATTCATCGAACGTGAACTTCTCACAGACTTCCATATAGTGCCCTGAGTTGTTATCGTGTTTCATCTGGGCAAGTTTTTTGACAAGATCCATGCCTGGTTTTGGATCATCCATTATCTCCACTTTATCCCTGACAAGATCAAATATCTCTCTGCCTATATCTGTACGTATGAGCACACAGTTCCAACCATCGGGAGTACCCACAGAACCAAGTGATATATCAGCAGATACTGATGTATAATCACAGCAGTGATGACAAGGGTTCCTTGCATAGTGCGCAACTTCAGGTATCTTAACACTGTGGGCTTCACCATCTTTTGTGTAATTCCAGAATTTACCCTTACCAAAATCCATCTTAACGACATCATCTGGCTTAAGTCCCATAACTTCAGGGACTATCTTCTCAGTCATAATATCATGGTAAAAACTCTCCATGCACAGAAGGCCAAGGATGACGACTATTTTGTCATTGACATTCTCAAATATGAGACGCGCCCCATGTGCCTGGCATGGGACACCGATTATTCCTATCTTATCATATTTTTCAAATGGGTCCTTCAAGGCTGAAAGAACTGAATCGTATGTATACTTGGTACCTGTGGTCCTGTCAACATCTTCCGGTGTGGTCATAAGTATAAGTTCAGTACCCCATTTATCATCCTTGGTGATACCAACAATGCAATCTACAACACCTGTTTCAAGCAAAGTCTTTGCCAGTATTGAGGTAACACCACCGTCCTGACCAGGAATATTGCTCTTTGCACCAAAGAACTCCTTGAGATTCTCAAATTCGTCTTTAACATATCCGTCTATCACAGGACATAGTCTGCCACATGTGAGGCAGTCCTCACACACATCAGGTGCTGCTCCTTTTATGTAAAAGTCTAAATTATCAGGGTCACGGACCTCTGCATGCTTGTTCATAGTAATAGCATTGGCAGGACATGTTGCTACACATGCCCCACAAGCAGTACAGACGTCGTGTTCAATGACCTCTAATATTTTTGGATGGGCCATTACTTGCCTCCGACGCTATTCTCTTTTTTGTTTATCCTATTATTTCTTTACCGATGAGCTTGATAGCTTTCTCTTTGTCAGGACCTATAGGGGATCCTGCGACTATCTGTGTCACACCGATGTCAAGAAGGTCATTTATCCTTGCCTTACAGTCATCTGGTGTCCCACAGATAGAGAATGCATTCATCATGTCATCTGTTACCATGCCGCCCATTAGAGCACCAAAGTCACCCTTTGCGATAGCTGCACCAATGTCAGCCTTTGCAGCCACATCTATACCATGGCGCTCAAGTACCATGTCAGGTGAACCTGCAACAATAAATGCAACTACGACCTGTGCTGTCTTTGTTGCTTTTGCAGCATCCTTATCAATAGAGAAGCATGCATATGCAGCAACATCTATTTCCTTGGGATCGCGTCCTGCTTTCTTTGCGCCGGATGCTATCTGCTTTACGGCTACTTCAAAGTCCTTTGGATGCGATGCATTGATCAGCACACCATCTGCTACCTCCCCGGACAGCTCAAGCATCTTCGGGCCCTGCGCACCCATATAGATAGGTATACTATCTGTTTTGAATGCCATCTTTGCACCGTTGAACTTTACCATGTCACCATCCATGGTCACCTTCTCTCCTGCAAAGAAGCTGCGTAGTGCGGATATACTCTCCTTTGTCGTTGTGAGAGGCTTATCCCATGATATGCCCATTGCATCAAAGGTTGCCTTGTCTCCGGGACCAATACCAAGGATTGCACGCCCATCTGATATCTCATTTACAGAGGCGATGCTTGATGCTGTTACCGCCGCGTTCCTTGTATAGGGATTTGTAACACCCGTTCCGAGCTTGATGCTGTTTGTGTTCATTGCAAGAACTGTCAGGGTTGAATAAACATCACGGTTGTTGTAGTGATCAGTTATCCATACATTGTCAAAACCCTGCTTTTCAGCCAGTTTTGCATAATGTGCTGTTTTTAATACAGGGTCGCTTGGCACAAATTCTATTCCAAATGTCATTTAAATCCTCCTCTAAAGTATGTTCCTATTCAGGTATCCATACATATTTAAAACTTTGTTGGTCTGAAAATGAATGAATAAATGATTTTTTATTTAAAGGTTTGGGGAAAGAAAAACAAAAATCACACGATCACAGAAGAAATGCAGACAAAAAACCTGGGAAAATAATCATTTATCAGGCGTCACAGATATATTCGGTAAAAGTTAAAGAAGATGTGTGTTCATACATCTGTAGAAGGTGATGCAGAGGGAGTAATGGGTCTGGTATCAACTGTGAGTTGGAAGCTTGCACAGAAATGAACACATAAATTATTTGTGAGTAAAAATAACAAGTGTAACTTTTGTCAGAGAGATAACCATGAAATGCTATGAATGTTCAAAAGAAGGATTAGATAGCGATACAGTAGGTATCTGCATAATCTGTGGTAGAGGAGTCTGCAAAGAACACCTCGTCAGAGAAGAAACACCTGTGTGGGAGGGTGAGTACAGCATTAAGTTGAAATGTGGAATGGGAGTTGCCTGCGATTACAAGGACATACAGCACACAAAGAAGATCCTTTGCATACCATGCCACAAAGCCCTGAAGGAGAATTACTAAGATCAGGTGATATTATGATGAAATGTTATGACTGCATGGAAGAAGATAAGGACACCGATGCAACAAGCGTATGTATTGTTTGTGGAAAGGGTATCTGCACCGGGCATAAAAAGGAGCTCGAGCTACCAGTGACTGTTGGACAGCCACCAAATGTTGAAAGGCTTCCAAGGGGACTTCCCAGGATTATGTGCCACTACTGCTTTGACCAGACAATAGAAGAGGGGTTTGACTGAACACCTGATTAATGGTAGTTACTTCAAATAATATTATAGCATATTAGTACCTAGATAAAGAAATAATAACTGATAATAGGGAGAAGAAAATATGTGCGAAGACAAAGTAAAAGGAGAAGGATGCGGTAAAAAAGAGATACTGGATGATATGTCCAGTAAGCTTGGATTCACACCGCAGATACTTCAAACACTGAGTGAACTTGAACCAGAGTTCTTGAACAAGTACAATATGTGTAACAATAGATTGCTCAGTGATGGTGCTCTACCTGCCAAGACAAAGATATTGATGGCACTTGCAGTTGTTGCATCAAAACAATGTGAGCGCTGCGTAGCTTCACAGATGCAAAGTGCATTGAAGAACGGAGCAACAAAGGAAGAGATAATGGAAACAATGGATGTCATATTCATAACTTCCGGGGCACCTGCTGTGGCTGCATGCAGAGATGCGCTCAAGATGCTAAAGTAAGTATATGGACAAGGGGACCTAACAGGCCCCCAAGTCCTAGCAAACAAAGATAAGTTCATTGTAATCTTTTTGCTGAACCTGTTCTTTTATTGAACATGTGATGATACCACACAACACCAAATATGAGAGGGGAAACAGATGAGGAGAGCAATTACAAATGCTATTCTTTTCCTAATGGTGGCTGTTATCATGACAGCTTTTTCGGTTAGCGCTTTTACAAGTACACCTGGTTCCACCGAATTTGGAGAACATGATGTAGAGGATTTCGAGTCTGAGAATAAATGCAGAATGTGCCATGCCCTAGCTTATACCCAATGGGAAGGGACAATGCATTATTATGCTTATGTTGACCCTTTCTATCAGGCAAAAGCCAATGTTGCAAGCCATGAGACCGATGGAATGTTAGATGAGTTCTGTGCTCGCTGCCATACTCCAATAGGTGTTGTGTCAGGAGAGATTCCACCTGCAGATGGATCTGAAATGAGCGACATCTCAAAAAAGGGAGTACATTGTGATTTCTGCCATGTGATATCTGGAAGTACAGGAGTGGGTAATGCTCCTTTTGTAGTCACTCCCGGAAAGATGAAATGGGGGCCAATAGAAGAATCAAGACCTGCACAACATGATGCGGAATATATGGAGTTATATACGCAAGCAGAATACTGCGGCATGTGTCACCTGGTAGTTCATCCAGAGAACGGGCTTGTGGTGGATGACACATATACAGTATGGAAGAACAGCCAGTACGCAAAGGACAATATAACATGCCAGGATTGTCACATGACAGAAGGAATAACAGAATTCAAGGCAAACCCCGGAAGAGCTGCATCTACTTCCCCCAGAAGGGATCACATATCCACTCATGCTATAGTAGGGGCCAATGCATTCATACCAAAGATACTTGGAGAAGACAGGATTGCCAAAATGGCTGTTGATAGACTTCAGAATGCTGCCACGATGGAGCTAGTGGTACCCCAGACAGCAGGTGCAGGTGAAGAGATAAACATAGACGTATCAATAACAAACACAGGTGCAGGACATAATCTGCCTACCGGAGTCTCTGAGATAAGGGAAATGTGGATAGAAACGGTTGTAACAGATAAAGAGGGAATAGTGATATACAGTGCCGGAACCCTTGATACATCAAGGAGCATAGACTCTGCAAAGGTAATCTACAACACAGTCCTAGGGGACAGTGAAGGAAACCCCACGGAGAACTTCTGGATGGCAGACAGAATTCTTGAGGATAAACGGATAGGACCAAAAAAGACAGTTACAGAGCAGCATACCTTCGTTGTCCCGGAAGATGCGGCCCATCCCCTGAAGGTAGACACCTGGCTGAATTACAGATCAGCATCACAGGAGCTTATAGACTACCTTTTTGATGCAGGTACATATGAAGTGCCAGTGGTAAGAATGAATCACGCATCTTCAACAGTATATCATCCGGATACACCTTTGGAAGAAAGAACTGAATCTACCCCCGGATTTGTAGGAATTGTAACTGCTATAGCATTTATAATTGCTATGTACATGTTAAATGGGAACAAGAGGAGAAATCAATAATGTCACCTGTTGTTGGTAAAAATAAATATAAAGGATTTGGAGCGTGCGCTTGTTCATGTCCAAATGACGTTATTGATATTGGGTCAGAGAATGGAGAAACAAGGACCTCAATAAGACACCTGATGAGTGTGCGGTATGCTAAAACTGTGTTTATGCATGCCAAAATGAAGCAATCACAATGCAATCACAATGGAGCATACAATGTCAAATAATACAAACGTAAAATTGCTTGGGATCTCAGGCAGCCCGAGAAAAAAATCAACCGATTATGTTATTAGAGAAGCCCTTAAATTCGCCCAGGAAAAATATAATGTGGATGTAGAATATTTTTCAGCCAGTGCTAAGGACATGAAATTCTGTATACACTGTGACTACTGCATACGTAAAAAAGAGGGATGCGTGCACAAGGACGACCTTGTAGAGCTCTATGAAAAAATGCTCTGGGCAGACGCATGGATAATTGGGACCCCGGTCTATCAGGGTGCTTTAAGCGCCCAGACAAAGACCATTATGGATAGATGTCGTGCGATCGTTGCAGCTGATCCAAAGGCATTTGTAAACAAGGTTGGTGCTGCAGCCGCCGTTGGAGGTGACAGGAGCGGAGGACAGGAACCTGCAATACAGACCATCCTGAACTTTTATATGATAAGTGAGATGACACCAGTTAGCGGAGGACCCTTTGGATCAAACCTTGGAGGAACCTTCTGGTCAAAGGACAAAGGTGCAGAAGGAGTGGCAGAAGACTCCGAAGGTATTAAAAGCCTGCATAAGACAGTTAAAAAGCTGATCAAAACCGCTATGAATAAAAAAGAAGCCCATATGGAGGTATAGGCCTGGAATTCGAAGAACCTGTTACAGCTGTCATAAAAAGAGCATATAATGTCAAAAGTTTCAGGTTCATAAGGCCTCATGATTTTTATTACAAAGCCGGGCAATATGTAACAGTTACGCTTAAAGAAGGTGAAAGAAAGATATCAAAGCCTTTCACCCTGTCAAGCAGTCCTACAGAAATGGAGCACATAGAGTTCACAAAAAAACTTACAGGTCATGAGTTCTCAAATATGCTGGATGACCTAGAAACTGGAGACAGGGCAACAATAAAAGGCCCATTTGGCAAGATGACATTTGATAAAGAGAATGAAAAGATAGCACTCATTAGTGGAGGTATTGGTATCACACCAATGATCAGTATCTGTAAGTATTGCACTGATATGAAAGTGACTACTGATATTATACTTATATCCAGTAACAGGACTGAACAAGATCTGATCTTTTTGCAAGAGCTTGATGATATGAGAAAAGTAAACAAACATCTCAAACTATTGAATACGCTCACAAGAGCCTCTGATGAATGGAAAGGTTGCAGGGAGCGCATATGTGAAGATCTGATAAGAAGAGAAGTTCCTGACTATGAGCAAAGATTTTTCTATGTTTGTGGACCACCCCCTATGGTGAATGCCATGGTAGAAATGCTACATGGTCTGAAAGTGCCGGATAGCAGGATAAAAAAGGAAGCATTGATTGGATATTGATGGTCAGCAATGATATAGGAGGAAACATGAAAAGGATAGCTTGGGGTATTACCGGATCAGGTGATCTGATAAAAGAAACATATGACATAATGGTCGAGATAAAGAACAGAAGTGACGTGGAGATGATGGTATTTATTTCCAGGGAAGGAGAAACTGTAATGAAGTGGTATCGCATGTGGAATACAATTAAAAAGGACTTTCCTGATTTCAAAAAGGACGGAGGACCAAATTCTCCTTTCATTGCAGGACCTTTGCAGGTGGGGCACTATGATGCCCTCATAATTGCTCCTGCAACTGCAAACACAGTTGCTAAGATAGTCTGTGGCATTGCAGATACCCTTGTGACAAATGCAGTAGCACAGACAGCAAAGGGTAAAACTCCCATGTATATACTTCCAGTGGACCAGAAAAGAGGAACTGTGGAAACATACAGTCCGGAGGGTCGTGTTATGGAGCTGAAAATGCGCGAGATAGATGTATCAAATACAGAAAAGCTTGCACAGATGGAGAACATAACTATCATACGGAATCCAGAGGAGTTATACGATATACTTGGTGTGGAAAAGAACTAGAAGAACGTATAACCTTCCCTCATATAGACAGGAGGAAGCCTGCCAATTATATCATCCAGCTTATCCAGTGCACAACATGAAGCATATGCGGCAATGAAGCTGTCAAGGGCATCTCCTCCCCTGTTTAGCACAATCCTTTCAAGAAGAAACTCGGAGATTTTTATTCCTTTACAGAGCATTTTATCCATTATGTATTCCCTTGATTTTTTATGCTTTTCTTTGTTCCCTTTGTAACTTATATACAGGGATTCTTTTTTCAGTGTAGATGCAGGGCAGACTTCCATGATCCAGGACCTGTCACCAAGTGGTTCTTGCATCGGAAGGACAGATACTTTATCATTTGATATGATTGGATTGAGTATGTCACATATACCATGATATGTCTGTTTGAAAATACGAAGATTATAAACACTGAAAGGTGCTTTCACCTCATGGTCTGTAAGACGCTTCAACTCGCTACCACAAGCCCTCTCTTGCATTGTATTCCTGAAAAACTCAGGTTTTTCATGCACCTGAGGGAAATTGCGTACAAAAGTGAACCAGTCCTTCTCAGACATCAGTTGTTCAGGTACTGAGAATGGAAAATCCAGACCAAAAACTGATCGTTCATTTCGAGCAATTAGTTTCTTCAGCTCAGGAAGACAGACATCCCTATCCTTAAGCCTGCCAGGTACACACTCATACAAAGGATAGCATTCAAGAAGTGAAAGATTGCCCTTTTCCAGAACACCTTCACTTATCCATATCTTACTACCTGCATCCTTTGCAGCACTAAAATCCACGCCAAATATCCTCCTTTTACTAGCAAGTTCAGCAAATGACATGGATCATACCTGCTCAATTATCCCTGAACCCACCTATAAAGTCGTTGGTCATAGCATAGGCTTCATCATCTGTGACCTGTTTTGGAGGATGTTTCATAAAATAGGCAGATGGAGAGTGAAGAATGCCACCAATACCTCTGTCAAGTGCTACCTTACAACACCTTATAGCATCGATGACCACACCTGCAGAGTTGGGAGAATCCTCAACTGAAAGACGAAGCTCAATGTTCATAGGCACATCACCAAATAGCTTACCCTCCATCCTTAAAAAACATACCTTGTTATCGTTCTGCCATGGAACATAATCACTTGGACCAACATGTATGTTATCTGCATCTATCCTTGTTCCAGCAACTGATTGAACTGCTTCTGTTTTTGATTCCTTCTTAGATTCAAGCCTGTTCCTATTAAGCATATTGAGAAAGTCAGTGTTGCCACCGGTGTTAAGTTGGTAGGTCCTTTCAAGTTTTACACCTCGTTTGCGAAAAAGATCCACGAGTGTCCTGTGGGTTATCGTAGCTCCAAGTTGTGCCTTTACATCATCGCCGATAATTGGAATCCCTTTTTCCTCAAATTTTGCGGCCCATTCGGGGTTGCTTACTATAAAGACCGGCATGTTATTAATGAAGGCAACTCCCGCATCAATGGCACATTCTGCATAGAACTTTGCAGCTTCTTCAGAGCCCACTGGAAGAAAATTTAGAAGAATTTCCGCCCCTGATTCCTTCAATACATTAACCACAGTTTCTTTGTCAGCTTCCCCTTCATCAGAAGGCAGAAAACTCCTTTTAGCATCATAGCTGGCCATGTGTTCCGAAACACCATCAAGTATACAGCCCATCTTTACCAAGACACCACTTTCAGGCATATCCGGACAGAAAACGGTTGTACAGTTTGGAGGAGATAATATGGCCTCTGAAATATCCTTACCAACCTTCCTGACATCAATATCAAATGCAGCAACCACCTGAATATCAAATGGCCTATAACCACCTATATTCCAATGCATAAGACCAATTGCGTCGTCTTCTTCTTTATTTTTGTAGTATTCAATGCCTTGGATCAGAGAACTTGCACAATTGCCAATTCCTGCAATTGCAATCTTGATTTTGTCCATTCGATTACCTCTATAAAAACGATTTTTGAAAATGATAGCATACAAGATATAAGCACATTAATGTATTGTTACAAATAAAAAGGTTTCTAAATATGTTATGGTTGACAGCTTTTTTTTTGAATATTATTCCCCTTACAAAACAAGCTCGAAAGATATATTAAGCCAGAAATTGATAATATTTAGAGCAGTGTGGGTAACGTCTTTGTCAGGTCAGCATTTGAATTTGGACTTAATAAAATATTTATTTACTTTATGGAGAATACAAAATGAAAGATGTACTACATGAGATAGCAGAAGAACTTGGAAAATTGGATTCGATAGATGAGGCTATTGCAATGGCAATAGACATAGAGGAAGAAGGGATGGGTTATTACAGTGAGAAAGCTTCTGTAATTGGGAATGAAGCTGCAAGTAAGCTTTATTTATTCCTTGCAGAAGAGGAGAAGAAACATGCTGAATATCTAAAGCAATACCGGGAGAACAGAAAGATCCCTGAGATAGAGTTCAACTACCCCAAATTCAAAGCATCCTTTAAAGAGGAGTTCTCTGATGAGAAGCTTGAAGAGATAGGCATACTTCTTGCAGCACTAAGGTTTGAGCGTAAGAATGAATACTTCTACATGGAACTTGCAAAAAAATCATCTGATGATGATGCACAGCGTGTATTCTTTGAGAAAATGGCTGCTGTTGAGCGTAGTCACTACATGATAATTGATGAACTGCTCGATTCTGCTACAGAGTTCAGGATGCAGACATGATAAAGGAGACAGCTCAATGGATGAACATGAGCCTATAGAGCTTGCAAAAGGAGTATACTGGGTAGGTGTTGTGGACTGGAACCTGCGCGACTTCCATGGTTATGAAACACCAAAGGGTGGAACCTATAATGCATACCTCATAGTTGATGAGAAGATAACACTCATAGATACTGTCAAAGCGCCTTTCTTTTCAGATATGGCCAGGCGGATCAGCCGCATAGTCGATCCTTCAAAAATAGACTACATAATATGCAACCATGTGGAAATGGACCATTCTGGTTCAATACCCGATATAATGGAAATGGCGCCCAATGCAAAACTCTTTGCATCATCAAAGGGAGAGAAAGGACTTGCAGAATACTACAGAGAAAAGGGATATGATAAATGGGATCTCACTGTAGTAAAAACCGGAACTGAATTAAGCCTTGGAGAAAGAACACTTATGTTCATTGAAGCAACAATGCTCCACTGGCCTGACAGCATGCAGACATATTTGAAAGATAATGCAATACTCTTTTCAAATGATGCTTTTGGTCAGCACATAGCAAGTTCAAAGCGCTTTGATGATGAGATTGATGACCTCATAACAGATGCGGGTATATACTATGCTAACATCCTAATGCCATTTGGCTCACAGATACTGAAATACGTTGAAAGGTTAAATGAGCTTAACGTAAACCCAAAAATGATAGCACCATCGCATGGTGTTATCTGGAGAAGCAATATACAAGAAATAATCACAGCATACGGCCATTGGGCAAGTGGGCATAATATGCAAAAAGTACTTGTTATTTACGATTCAATGTGGGGAAGTACTGAAATTATGGCATCTGAAATAGTTGAGGGGGTGATGAGGTCTGGCGTAGAAGTTAGTATGCGTCATCTACGCAAGAATGACTGGAGCCTTACTATGAAGGAATTGATGGATGCTTCTGTTATTGCAATTGGTTCACCCACCATGAACAACGATATGTTCTTCACGATATCCGGTTTCCTCACATACATGAGGGGGCTTCGGCCAAAGAACAAGAAATTCTTCCTTTTTGGCTCCTATGGCTGGGGAGGAGGAGCTGTAAAGGGCATGGATAAGGAGCTTGAGATTGGAAAGTTCGATATTGCCATGGAAAGCATGGAGGTTAAGTTCTTACCTTATGAAGAGGACAAAAAAGTTTGCCAGGATATAGGATACAAACTTGGAGAGATTGCAAAAGCTAACGCAAATTATTAGATCAATAAAAAATGAATAAAGTTTGAATTAATCAAGGGTGTTAATATGAAATTTGGAAATGACCTAGAAGCCGAGTTCTATGAGAGATCAAAGAAGAATGCAGAGAAATCCGGATACAAACTCAATAGTGACTGGGATGTCATCACGACCGCTGTAAAAGGTATCTCCAATAACAAAAGGCAGTATGGTGAATGGTATTGTTTCTGTCAGAAAAGAGCAGGTGACAAAGAAAAGGATAAAAAGATAATCTGTCCATGCGCTGCCCGGTCCAGGGATGTTGAGATGCGTGGAGCATGTAAGTGTGGACTTTATATAAAATAATGATCCGGGCTTAATCCAAAATAACGGATACATACCTTCTTTATTCTTTTTAAAGAGAGATGTGCATATATCTCCAGCGTTTATAGATAGACTCTATCAGGTCAAAATAAAAGATGCAGAAGTAAATATGTAGTGCATTGAAATTACATAGTATGCCCAGATAAAACACAGGCATCTTACTGGATCATTTGGACAGATGTCCTCTATACCAAACACCTTGTATCTAAAGATGCATATTACAAAAATTAGGCATATAGTTTTTTGAGATATCTCCTCCAAAACCTATTAATCTGTTTGAACAAATAGTGCAGTAGATGAAATTACAGGAAAAAAGGGAAAGACTGAACTCATACGTACTTCCGGATTCAATATACCTGAAAGTACATCAGGTAATGGAAGAGAACGTAGATGATATGGCCTCTTATTTTAAGGTGCTTTCTGATCCGGTGAGGATACGGATTCTAAGGGCCCTACATGTGAGTGAGTTGTGTGTATGCGTACTTGTTGAGATTACCGACTACAAACACTCTGCACTTTCTTACCACCTCAAGATGCTAAAAGATGCAGAACTGATAGATTCAAAAAGAGATGGGAATTTTCAGATATATTACCTGAAAAAAACCGGAGAGAATTTGTTGAGGAGCATAGAGTCCTCTTTTATGAAAGATATATGAATGTCATATTTTTCCTGTTGGCAGGGCTGTGTTGAGTTTCACGTAGTTGACCCCTTTAAGTGCCATTGTTTTTTCAGCTACTGCTTTTACATCTTCCCCCTCGCCATCAAGTATTATTACCTCAAGACAATTTTCGTGGTCAAGGTGTATATGAACGGAAGATTTAATTATATGTGAGTGATCATGTTGTATCTCAGTGAGAGCACTTGAAAGGCCGCGTTTTGTATGGTCATATATCAAAGTGATCGTACCTACACGTCTGCCTTTGACATCGCTCATCCATTCATAATGTGTAATATAATTCCGTATGGCATCCCTAATACCCTCTGAGCGGGAAGAATAACCTCTCTGCCCAATAATAGAATCAAACTTTGTCAGAAGATTTTCGGGAAGTGACACACCTATTCGCATAAGTTCCTGTTCCATATGTTCACCTATAATAAGCTATTAAATACTATAATAACATTTAGTATGTTCTAATAGTACATTAATAATACACAAATTATGACATAAATACTTATAGACAAAATACATGCAAGAAATGTAAATAAACAACAAAGGTAGATAAAGATGAGAAAAGAAGCATTATATTCAGGAAAAGCAAAGACCATATATAAGACCGATGATCCAAAACAATATATCTCAGAGTTCAGAGACAGCCTCACGGCTTTTGATGGTAAAAAAAAGAGTGAAGCAGCGAACAAAGGTTATTTCAATGCACAGATTTCAAAGAAAATATTTGAGATGCTGGAAGAAGAAGGCATTCCCACACACTATATAGAGATGGTATCAGGCAATGAAATGCTAGTCCGTGCAGTAGAAATAATACCTATTGAGGTCATTCCCCGAAACATTGCAGCCGGTTCCATTACACGAAGATATCCTATAAAAGAAGGTACCGTATTCAAAAGGACTGTAATTGTTATGGATTACAAGAGTGATGAGTACGCAGATCCTATGATGAACGAAGATATAGCCGTAGCAATGGGAATTGCAACATATGAAGAAATTGCACATATGCGATCGATGGCACTCAAAATCAATGAGATACTCGTTGAATACCTTGACAAAAAAGGATTTGCACTTCCTGATTTTAAACTTGAGTTCGGAAGGGTCGATGGTGAGATAGTCGTTGCAGATGAGATCTCATGTGATACCTGCAGGCTCTGGGACAAGAGCACTGGCCAGTCAATGGACAAGGACCTTTTCCGTTTCGATAAAGGAGATCTTTCAAAAGCATACGAAGAAGTTGCAAGAAGGATAGTTCCTGAAATTTTTGAATAATTGTATCACCTTGCTCTTAATGAGAGGATATGATGGAAAACTATGATGTAATAGTGGTAGGTGCAGGCATAAGTGGACTTTTGTCTGCACTCACTCTTTCAAAACATGGCAATAAAGTACTCGTGCTTGAAAAAAGTAATTTTATTGGTGGCAACTGTAATAGCTATGATGTGGATGGATTCCAAGTAGATACGGGTGCCCATGCCATAACACACCTGCAGGTAGGACCACTTAGAAGATTGATGGATAACTATTTTGATTATATGCCTGTATTTGAGGATTATGGAAACTATTATGTCAGAACAGAAAAAAACTTTATGAAAGTACCATCTAATATCAAAGAGTTTGTTACCTTTGATGTGCTACCACGTAAGGACAGAATAGTTATAACACAGGCAATAACAAAAGCGCTTACTCTTTCAACATTTGGTGTTGATCTGTCAAAGCAATCTGTATATGAGTTCATGCCTGATAACCTATCTGTAGACACCTACCATTTCATGGATACAATATGTCATTTTTTATCAGGCAAGGATATGAAGCAAACATCTGCACAAAGGATACTTGCAGGAAGTAGCTTTGTGCGGGACAGTGTGCCAGAAGAGCAACTTGAAACGATCATAAATTCAAATGAAAAAATTGAAAAGTTGCCCAGGTCCTTGCTCCCACCAAATCTTCATGCATCACTGCAAACAAGGATAAACAAGGTATCCAATCCATTCACATCTCTGGGAAGACTGGCAACAAACCGTGTAGCTTATTCCCAGGCATATCCCAGAAAAGGGCTCAAAGGACTTCTTAATGCTTTATTGTTCTCTCTTCCAAAAACTGTTGAGATCAAGACGGAGTGTGAAGTAAAGAGGATAATAACTGAACAGGGCACTGTAACCGGAGTGGAGGCTGATGAGATATACAGTGCCTGCAAAGTAATACATACAGGATTTGTAAGTGATCTGCCATCCATGATAGAGGAACTTCCAAACTCATATGTAGAAGCACTAAAAGGTGTTGTGCATTCAAAAAGCCTTACAATATGGACCGGCCTAACCACTGTCATGAAAGAGTTCAATTACATTGGTTCAGAGATCTGGTTCAAAGATTCGCCTTACTGGGCCATGCCGATCAGTAACTACGACGCATCGCTGGCCCCAAAAGGTAAACAACTTGTAGGGTTCTCATTCATATTAAAAGAGGGCATAAGCGAAGATATGCAGATAAAGAAGGCATATGAGACCATTTGCCATGCAGTTGATGGAATAGAGGACCACATCGAGATGAAACACATCCAGATAACAGTTCCCGAAAAAGCTGCTGTGACCATTGACGGGTATTTTGCCGATGTCAGGACACCAATAAAAGGGCTTTATGTTGCTGGAACCGATACTGACAGAAGAAGTATGGGAATAACCCGTGCAGCATACTCTGTAATTGAGCTCCTCAAAAAAATGGATAAAGACCGATGTCTTCATAAATGATCAAAAGAAGGTATATTACCTTCTAAATATCATTGTCCTTAACCTGTCTGCAGCATGTTCGGATTTATCTGCAATATCACCAATACCTATAACAAGTTTTGACAGATGATATACACCAAGTAGATTTATACCATCCTCACTGGCAAAAATCTTTTTCAAAAGTTCTTTTTCTATAATATCAACCTGGTGTTCCATTTCTTCAACCTTTACTACTAGTTTGAGTGTTTCATCTACATCCCTCTTACTAAAAGATGTTTCCAATAGCTCACCAAGTGTTGAAACAAGTACTTCGTACATTTCTACTGTTTCAAGTGTCTTTGCCATGAATTCTTTGAGTTCATCACGTATCTCATCCGAAGCATCGAACTTTCTCAATGTAAGCCAGAAAGCCACATCCTGAGCATCATCTGATATTGAGTCCTGAGGTTTGAGGAAATTTAACAGATCATTGGAATTAACAGGAAGCATTATTGAGGATGAGAGCTCAGAGCGGATAGTCTGCTTTATCACATCAGCTTCATGTTCAATAAGATCAACCTCATGACAGATAAGCTCTACTTTCTCCATGTTGCCTTCACAGAAAGCTGAAATGGATTCGTTGAGTTTTCTGACACATTCAGCTCCTTTACTGGCATGCATTACAAGTGGCTTGAAAGGAGAACTTGCAAATATATTCAATACAGAACGGATGTAATCTTTTCTTATCATAGTCCAACTCCCAGAAGTACTGCAAATATTAACCCAGATGTAAGAGCTGCTGCAGGCACTGTTATGATCCAAGATACGAATATCCTCCATATGATCCTCAGGTCAACTGCTGCCAGGCCGCCTGCAAGACCAACACCTATCACAGAGCCCACAAGTGTATGGGTCGTTGATATAGGAAGGGCTATATAACTATGCATCAATACAACACTTGCAGTTGCAAACTCTGCCGAAAAACCTCTTGTTGGTGTCAGTTCTGTTATACGCGTACCGATCGTTTCAATAACACGATATCCCCATGTAGCAAGTCCTATCACCATCCCAAGACCCCCAAGGGCCATCACCCACACGGGAATAGAAAGACCCACCATTTCAAGTGCCTGTAGACCGGCATACAAGGGAGCCACAGCGTTTGCAACATCATTTGAACCATGTGCAAAGGCAATAAAGCAAGCAGTCATTGCTTGTAGATAAACGAATTTCCTCTCAATTACATATGGATCATCTGCTTTTTGAAGAATGAAATACCTGACCAAAGAAAATATGATATATGCCAGTGTGGCACCAAGAAGAGGAGAT
>PXAV01000033.1 GCA_003565715.1 Methanosarcinaceae archaeon | reverse complement strand
CCTTTTCACATGCTTTAAAGGCAAAACCCTTTATCCTGGAGGGGATTATCACTATCTCTGCAATGCCACATCCTTTTGGATAATAACCCCTTTCTATGAGTGTGATATCTGCTCTATATCCCATTTTTTTAAGCGCATTCAATGTAACCTCTTTTATATAATCTATTGAGGGTGACCATGATATGTCGGTTCCTCCTGTTATCAAAAGCCGCGTTTTTTCAGAACAAAATGATGCAACCGGCATTATAGATTGCATAATGAGGGGTATGCTTCCTGCTGTACCTATAGATATGTTATCCTCAAAACCCCGGGTATCTGATGGAGAGAAGTAGATTTCTTCAGAGCCCTGGAACATTCCCTTTGTGTCAGCATCACACATATTGGCAACTGCTTCTATTGACTTGAGGTGCTGAGCTTTTAGTCCTTTTTGTGGACGATTCTGACGTATGTTCTTTATCAGGACATCTTCTTTGATGATTGCAGACAGAGCAATAGCTGTTCTTAATATCTGACCTCCTCCCTCTCCGAATGAACCATCTATTTCTATCATATCTTTTTATTACGAATCTTTTTAATTGCACCCTTTGCCGCAATGTTAACCGGGTCTATCAATGTTGATACTGGCGGTGCATAACATGTCTCTGAACTTGCCAGCTCCTGTGCTGTGGTCTTTTTCTTAATTGCGAGTGTAAGTGCATCTATACGTTCTTTTACACCTATGCCGCCAACCACTTGGGCCCCGACAAGATTTCTGTTACTGAATAATAGTTTTATGTATAGCTTGCTCCCTCCGGGGTAATATCCTGCGCTTGTGGACCCTGTGGCGATGCCTGTCACTATTTTTATCCCATTCTCGATTGCATGCTTTGTTGTAATCCCTGTTGTTCCTGCCTGTACGTCTCCTATAACAGCTACCCATGGATCAAGCACAGGTCCAAACTCCAAGTTTTTGGATGTAAGATTCCCTGCAATAGTTCCTGCCATCCTTCTTGCAGTGCTTGCAATAGGGCTTAACATTGCCTTTTTTGTTATAAGTCCGTAAACTTCGGCACATTCCCCACCGCAGTATATGTCCTTATCAAAGTCTCCATCTATTCGGGGATGTAAGTATCTATCAACGATTATTCCTCCGGTGTCCCCTATATCTATCCCTGCTCCAGAAGCCAGCTCGTTCTCAGGCTCAACTCCAGTGGCAATGAGCACTATGTCTGCCGGGAAATCATTCGAGTCAATGGTTACAGATACTACTTTCCCTTTACCGTTTATTGATTCTGGTGTGTACCCTGTGATCACCCGCACTCCACGTGACTCGAGGTGATCCTGCACAACTTGTGCCATATCAGGATCCATATTCTGTGAAAGTATCGATGTGCTCCTGCTAACGATGGTTGTATCTATACCACGTCTTACGCTTGCAATTGCCATCTCCGCGCCTATGGACCCCGCTCCTATTATGACTATTTTATTTGAACTTTGTAGAGCCTCTTCTATATTCTTCCCATCAGAAAGGGTTCTAAGCGTGAATACGTTTTTAAGCGACGTTCCCTTTAAATTTGCAGGTATCTTTGGTATGCTTCCTGTGGCTATCACTAGTCTATCAAAATGATGCTCTTCACCATTGCTTATTATTGATCTGTCATTTATACTGATAGAATCTACTTTGCTGCTTAGTCGTATGTCAATACCCATATCTATAAAGTACTGCTTGTCCCTGATTATCAAGGAATCAAGGTCCTTTATCTCTCCTCCAATGGCAAAGGGCATTCCGCACTGGCTGTAAGCAGTATGTGAGTCTGCAGAGAAAACCTTCACAGAATATCCACTATGGCGTTTAAGACTTGTAGCAACTGCCATCCCTACAGCCCCTCCTCCTATGATGAGCACTTCTTTGTCTTTGCAAATGTTCTTCTCTTTCATTTATGATCAAACCCGGATGAAAACTTTACCATTTAGCTTATTTTATAAACAATACTCTATTTTACTCTATTCTAAAATGATTTGTTCATTTGACTGAATTTAATCACCTTTTTAGGTCCATCATTGTTCTTATACAAAAGTCTCTTTTTTTTTATGAATATAACTTGCTAATGGTCACCCTATATTAAGTAAATCAAAAGTATTTGTTTTATCTTTTTTTCGTTTGATACAGGCCTACCCATAAGTTTATAAGAGTTTGAAATCTATTATATCACGTAACCATATCATTGGTTATAATAACGCTTGAAACCTATCAAGATAATACAGATGCTGAGGATAAAGTATCTTCCAACAATAATACAAATATAGTTTAGTCATTCGTAATTACTAACTACTTTCACAAACCAACAGGATTTTGGTGATATCATAAAAAAAGGTTAATGTGGATACTAGGTTTAAATAGAGATAGAGATATTCAATGAAGGATTTGTCAATACTATTTATTGGTGAAGCTAGGGAAACAGTTTATGCATCTATTCAAACTCAATTAGTATGCAGGGTATATACTGTGTGGATTTAGCTTGGCTTTGAGGTAGTTTAAAAGGCATGCAAGCATTGTCAAATTCTTATCTTGAAATTCTTATCTTGTATCTGCAACTCAAAGCTGGCTATTAAGTCAATATTCAAGAGCCTATGTGACTTATGATTGTACTGCTTTGACCAAATTATGATAGCTGTACTAGTTATTACGTTTAGCTGTTTTTGTATGTCTTTATCCTGGTATCATCATACACAATGCTGGAGAATCATCATGCAAAATGCAGATACCACTAAATACATAATCCACTCAAAGATAAATGCAGATGGAATAATAGAGCGCCCGGATATTGTCGGGGCTATATTTGGTCAGACAGAGGGGCTACTTGGATCAGACCTTGATCTTCGTGATCTACAGAAGACCGGAAGAATTGGACGGATAGAGGTAGTAGTAAATGGCAAGGGTGGCAAGACCAGGGGAACTATCCTGATACCCTCAAGTCTTGATAAGGTAGAGACCTCCATACTTGCAGCTTCCCTTGAAACCATAGACAGGGTTGGCCCTTGTAGTGCAAAGATAGAGGTTAGCCATATTGAGGATGTGAGGGCAACAAAACGCCAGTTGATAATTGAAAGAGCGAAGTTCATTTTTAAAGGAATGTTTGATGAGAATCTCCCAGAGTCCCAGGAGATAGCTGATGAGGTACGTCAGGCCGTAAGGGTTGAGGAGATGCAGTACTATGGAAAGAACAAGATACCATGTGGTCCTGCTATCTTTGAATCTGATGCTATCGTTGTTCTTGAAGGACGTGCAGATGTTCTCAATCTCCTTAAATACGGTATCAAGAACACTATATGTGTTGGAGGTACCAATGTACCACCAGAGGTTGCTGAGCTTACCAAGAAGAAGGAAACAGTGACTGTGTTCACAGACGGTGATCGTGGAGGAGAGCTCATTATTAAGGAGATGGTGCAGGTTGCAAACGTTGATTATATTGCAAGAGCTCCAGATGGTAAATGTGTTGAGGATCTTGTGCAAAAAGAGATCATACGGGCTCTCAGACAAAAGGTACCTGTTGAACAGGTGATCGATAAATATATATCCACAGATCAGCCAGAGCAAAATGATAGTTCCCGTGCTCCTCGTTTTCCAAAACGTAAGGATAGAAGACCTGCGCCTGATGTAAAACGTGTTGGTGCTTCCCAGGTGCCCAGGTCTGCAAGGGATTCACGTAGCAGGAATGGCAGGAAGAAAGAAGTTCAGGATGAGAAGACCGCAGAAGTGAAATCCGCAGAAGTGAAAGCAACTGACAATCCTGAAAAGGCTCCTGTCTCAAAGGCCAAATTACCTTTATCCCCTGAGAACAAAAGGTTCAAATCTCATGCAGATGAGCTGCTTGGAACATTCAGTGCACGATTTTTGGATAGTGGGGACAACGTTGTTAATGAGACGACAGTTCGCGACCTTGTAAGCACTCTTAAAGACTACAAGGATGAGGTAACGACTATTGTCTTTGATGGAGTCGTCACTCAAAGGATCCTTGATATAGCTGCAGATAAAGGTATTGAACATCTGATAGGTGCAAAGGTTGGCAGCGTCACTAAAAGACCAGCATCAGTAAAGGTCTTTACTGGATCATCTCTCTAATTCTAACAATGTGTGCACTGCCATGCGCACAGTGTATATATTTTTGATTTTTTATTGTTTTTATTTTTGTATTCAGCTAATTTCTCCCCTTCTAAAACAGACTAATTTTAATTATTATTAATGATAGATCAGCATATATTTTTATATATCATCTACACGGAAAACTCTTCCGTAAGAATACATTTATTTATAAGTTTATTGACTAGTTTTTGTGTGTTATATACAAAAATACACAATTATATAAAAAAAATAAACTAGTTTCAATTCTATATAAAGGTGGTTGGTATGCATAAAGATGAGTTGATACAGTTGCACACGTTGATGGTGCAAATAAAAAAGTATTTTGAACATTCAGGATTATCATACTCTTTTAATGAATATGATTCTCTGTGTATAAGTCCTTTGCATGTTCATAGGAGTAAGACTGAGCACAAACATGCTATATTCGTACTTGGTAGTGATATTGCCTGTGCATTATCGGACGATGATATGTCGAGCATAGGTAGGACTTGTAACAGAATGCATGAATTTGCCATACGTGTAAGTAATGAGCAGCTGACAAAAACAAACTAAATAAATCTATCAAGATAGATTTTTGATATTTTTCCTGGTAACACATTTTTACTTGTGTTATTCAGGAAATGTTGTGAATATGGGGTAAGACGCTTTTTCATGACTACTCCATCTTCCCCATCTGAGTAGTA
Source organism: Methanosarcinaceae archaeon (assembly GCA_003565715.1). Taxonomy (GTDB): domain Archaea; phylum Halobacteriota; class Methanosarcinia; order Methanosarcinales; family Methanosarcinaceae; genus Methanolobus. Next base: position 1,959 of record PXAV01000033.1, on the reverse strand, counting down.
TCCATGCTGTACCCAACAGGGAACAAAACCCATGCGTTTATATAAGCTCTGTGCCCTCTTGTTTGTCAACCTTACTTCAAGGCTTGCATATTGAAGGAACCTGGTAATAAAAATTCTGTTTATTGCCTTTATGAGTTTAGCTCCGATTCCCATACTTCTGAAACCTTCCTTTACTGCAAGTGAGAAGATCCTTCCTTCATTTGAGGGAATCTCATAACCAACAACAAAACCAATGACATATTCATTGTATTCAGCAACAAGGAAGCCATCATTGTTCATTTCATAAAAATTCATGTAAAGTAGAGGATTATGCTCTGAGAAAGCTTCTGACTCTATCTCGAGTATCTCCGTGAAATCCGAAGGCTCAAAGTACCTTATAATGACCATTTTTGTACCACTATACAAATCATTTCTCTATTCTTTTGACATGGCGCAGGTCAACTGCAACTCCACGTGTTGATCTTTTCATTTCTTCTCCACTCATGGCTGCCCTTCCAACTGCTATTGCTTTATCTCCTTTGATTATCACCTCGTCGTTTGGCCTTATCAAAGGATCAGCATCGATTACACCAGGGGCCAGTAGCGAACCGCGTGGTATGAAATCATCAATTGTAACTATATATCTGTTCTGGTTTAACATAGCTTCAGCACCTTCAATACTAATTGCAAGTGTACCATATTGTGGAATAAGAGTTGCAAACTGCTTTTTTTCAACGAAGACCTGATGTTTGGGAAAGGGTCCCCTTATCTTTGATTTATCTGGTACTAATATATCTCCGGATCCTTTTCCAAACTGATAGTCTGCAATAGCTTTCATCAGAGCTTTCTGGGTCTGCTCATGGTTTCTTTTCTTTCCGGTACACAGCTGGAGTATGGTCTCTTTGAGATTTTTAAGGGATTCAGGTGAGCTTACTTTCCCATGACTTGTATAGATTATATCTATACCCAGCGCTGATGCTACTGATTCACATATCTGGCGGTAAGCATCCTCAACGTGTGCAACTACGTATTGGTATCTGTGTTTTGCAAGGTAAGCTTCAAGACAGGATGTAACCCACTCTCTCTCATCTGCATCCCAGTGGCCTGTAACAACTGTATCATAATGTGCTGCAGGATATGTCAGCTCAAGTTCTCTTGGTACGATGCCCAAAGGTGATGTTATTATCAGTTCATGGACATATTTTCGTCCTTTTCCAAGTGCATTTATGAACTTCCAGTGAGAGTTGGATGTAGAATAGGGCTTCTTTGCAGAACATGGTAAGAGAAGTAATATATCTGCATCAGGAGGGATGTAACGCTCCTGCACCCTTGTTGCAAATCTGACTATTTCTGAACGTCTCTGTGATTCCCCGCAGGTGGCCGTCAATTCATTGCTCCTGGCAACAGGACTTTTACTTTCAATGTATTTGTATTCTGCATCTGCAAGTCTCATAAGGGAAGTCAGCCAGGGATGGACCCGGCATTGTCCTTCTATATACTCCCTTAGTGTTGATGCATGTATCTTCTCCCTTACAAGAGAAGCTTCGGCTTCCATTGCATCTATGTTATGCTTCTCAAGAAGAGAGGCACGCTTGGCTTTATCCATTTGCTTCAGTGTGGAGGCATCTACTGATGAACAGACACTGCATCTGCATGGTAGTTCTGTCATAGAGTCAAGGTAGAACTGTCCTGCAGAATTTAGATAAATATCGCTGTATGCCGAAACAATGGCTCTGGTGTTGTCAAACAGGTCAACACCCAAATAAGCCAGGACCGCAAGATTCTCAGGAGTACAGATATTTGGTGCATAGACTGCAGTATCCGGGGCTACATCATTCTTCATTCTTACAAGAGTGTTGAAAAAACGTCTTGCATTGTTATCTAAACACCCTGCACCTTCCATCACATAGAGATCATGCTGGTCTATCTTTTGTCCGGCAACGTAGACGGTTCCTGTTGCACCAACTGGATCGATGTCAT
>PXAV01000074.1 GCA_003565715.1 Methanosarcinaceae archaeon | reverse complement strand
CTGGTTATATTTGGATCTATCTTTCATCAGCTTTTAAATTTGAATATGTTTTTTTTTTTTATTATTATTATTAAGTGTTAAATAAAGCTTAATGTCAGATCAAGTTTTCAAAAGTGTTGTATTTTTCTCTATGGTCAAAGAGGCAGGCTCAAAGGAAATCAGTTAAAAATGTCTGTTCCTTATCAAGCTTTTCAAGTTTAGTGACCCCAACACCAAGCAGTCTGAACCTTCCCTTACCTGAAAACTCTTCCATCATCCCCAGGGCTGTTTTTATAATTGTTTCTTTATCTGTGCTTGCTGCGTTCAATGTCCTTGCACGGGTATATGTTCTGAAATCCTCATAGCGCACCTTCAGTGTCACTGTCCTGAATCTGAAACTTTTTTTAATAACAGCTGCATGGACCTTCCCAGAAAGCTCAGTGATAGATCTTGTTATTTCAAGTGGATCCGATATGTCCTCTTCAAAAGTATCCTCTGTGCTTACGGATTTTACTGCTTCTCGTTCCTTTACTTCACGCATGTCCACCCCATTTGCCAGCTGATGCATAAGAATTCCGTATTTTCCAAAACGTGCAATCAGCAACTGTACATCAGCAGCTGCCAGTTGTCCTGCTGTATCTATTCCCATTGCCCTGAGCAACTGTTGTGTCTTTTTTCCTATGCCGGGTATCTTTGAGATATGCATAGGGAACAGGAAGTCCTTTAGATCTTCTGGTCTTACTACGGTAATTCCGTCAGGCTTATTGAAATCTGAAGCTATCTTTGCAATGGATTTGTTTGGTGCTATTCCAATAGAACAAGTAAGTCCATGCAATCTGAGGACCTCACATTTGATCTTCTTCGCAAGCAGTATGGCAGACTCATAATCTATTACAGAATCTCCAACATCTATGTATGCCTCATCCACACTTACCTGCTGGAACCGATCGGCAAAAACACGCACAGTTCTCATAATGTTCTCAGATATTTCTTTGTAGAGCTTCATGTTGACCCGGAGGTACACAGCATCAGGACAAAGCCTGTAAGCCTTTGATATTGGCATTCCGGAGTGTATGCCATAGCTTCTTGCCTCATACGAGCATGTGCTGACAACACCTCTTCCTTTACCTCCTTTTGGGTCAGATCCTACGACTACTGGTAATCCTCTGATATCGGGCCTTTCTCTTACCTCTACTGCGGAATAGAAGCTATCCATATCCATATGGAGGGTTATCTTTTCTCCGGATCTGTCTCTCATTGAGTCTTATATATTGATCCTATGTCTATTTAGATTTTTTACACATGGCCAGCTGGCGGAAACCTGATATAACAGCAAAGACTTTGAGAATCCTTGATTAAAAAAGTAAAAAGGGTGCATGAATGTTCAATGTGAATATGTATACTTACATAGCAGTACTGGCATATTTTGTTATTCTGTTCCTTACTTTAAGGGATATACGTATATATAGAAGGACCAGATTTGATTCATATCGTAAAGGTGCTGTAAAGGGGATAATTGCTTCCACGCTCTCTCTTATTGGTATACTTTTCACAACCATTCCTGTCAATGTAGGTATGAGCATAGGTATGTTACTGGTTCTTATGGCCCTTTTCCTTAATCAGAAAGGCACAAGAGAAAATGTCTTTGAAGATGCCAGGGCAATTGACCGTTTTTTGGGTAAGACCGATATATGATATCATCCGCAATCCCTGTGCCTTGTATTCCAAAAGGTATAAATGCAAGAGTATTTATTATAAACCGATACTACTATTGTGGTATTATACAAATCATATATTTTTATTAATATAAATAATGGAGAATTTTCATGGGAAATATTAGACAGACCAATATTAAGAGAATTGCAATTCGCTTAGCCGAAAACCACGGTGACGTGTTCACAAAGGACTTTGACATAAACAAGCATCTTGTGACTAAGTATACTACTATTGAGAGCAAGGTAATAAGAAACCGTGTAGCTGGCTATGTGACAAGAAAGATGACGCATAAACCAAGAGAGTAAGGTATTTGGGGGGTGATTATCCCATGTTCGAAGGAGTTTTACCGGCACTTGTGACACCTTTTTTGAATGATGGCTCTATAGATACAAAAAGTTTCAATGATATTCTAAAACACGTAGAAGAGGGTGGAGTTTCCGGAGTTGTTGTTTGTGGTACAACAGGCGAATCAGCAACGCTGACTACAGCAGAGCATAAAGAGCTTATTGGCTTTTGCATAGAAAATGCCACAGTTCCTGTGGTAGCGGGAACCGGCTCTAACAATACCCTTGAGGCAGTGGAACTGACAAAGCATGCTGCTGATGCAGGGGCAGACGGAGCACTGATCATATCTCCTTATTATATAAAGCCAAATAATGAGGGTTTGATAGCTCATTTTAAGAAAATAGCAGAATCATCGGATATTCCTATCATATTGTATAACGTGCCTTCAAGGACTGGTCAGGACATGCCTCTGGAGGTCATTGTTGAGCTTTCAAAGGTAGATAACATAGTGGCAGTGAAGGAAGCAAGTGGCGACCTCTCAAAACTCTCTCAAATAATTGAAGAGACGGGTGATGAGGACTTTGCGGTTCTCTCTGGTGAAGATGGTCTGACACTCCCTACATTTGCGATGGGTGGTGTTGGTGTAATATCTGTAGTGGCTAACATAGTTCCCGGGAAAATGGTAAAGCTTACAGAAGCTGTCAACAAAGGTGACCTCACAACTGCACGCAAAATTCATTTCGAAATGGCACCACTTATCAGGTCACTTTTCTCAGAAACAAATCCCATTCCTGTGAAGCGTGCTGTTGAACTCCTTGGTCTTTCAAGTGGTTCTATGAGACTTCCACTTGCTCCACTTAGTGAAAAGAAAAGTTATGTTCTTGAGAATGTTCTTCGCGATATGGGGTGTATTGAATGATAAATGTGGCAGTCACAGGTGCATCTGGAAGGATGGGTAAACTTATAATCGACAATGTGCTTAGCTCTGATGATCTAAAGTTATCTGCAGCCTTTGATCTTGTTAACATAGGCAAGGACGTGGGTGAGGTTGCCCAGGTGGGTACACTGGATGTGTCGGTATCTGCAGTGGATGATATGGAATCTGTTCTAAGGGATAGTAACACTCAGGTACTTATCGATTTTACAATAGCTGGGGCAACAGCTGAAAATGCTCCAAGGGTAGCTTCATGTGGTGTGAACCTTGTTATAGGAACCACTGGTTTCTCCTCCGAACAAAAGAGAACAATAGAGGATTCCATAATCAGCAATAATGTGGCCGGTATCATATCTCCCAATTACTCTGTGGGTGTTAATGTTTTCTTCAGGATACTGGGGGAGGCAGCAAAATATCTGGGAGATACAGATATTGAGGTAATTGAAGCTCACCATAGTCAAAAGAAGGATGCTCCAAGTGGAACTGCAAAAGGGGCCGCTGATGTGATCAGCAAGATGCTTGGTGGCAAGGATTATGTCTATGGTCGCCAGGGTCTTGCCCCACGCGGTAAGGAGATAGGCATACATGCGGTACGAGGTGGAGATATAGTTGGTGACCACACTGTACTGTTTGCAGGCGATGGTGAAAGAATAGAGATTAAGCATCAGGCACATTCAAGACAGGCATTTGCTTCAGGTGCTGTGAAGGCAGCTGGATGGATCGGTAAGGCCAAACCAGGACTTTACACGATGCAGGACATCCTTGGCCTTTAACATTTTTTATTTTACCCTTTTATTGTCTTTATTTTGTTAGTGGTGCTTTAAACTTGTAATGTTCATAAGCGGAACCTTGCTTATTTTGCATGTAGTACTTTTCATTTGCTTTTTTTCTATAACTAAAGCAGATATTCGGCGATATTCTCTGAGATCACCCTTCCACAGTAGAAACACCTAAGTTCAAGTTCATTATTTTCACTGTTAACCTTGAACTTTGATGTAGTTGGTTCGTTGCTGTTGGAGATACAATTTGGGTTTATGCACCTGACAACACCTTCTACATAAGAGGGAATATGTACTTTGTTCTTTTGCTCAACATTGAAATTTCGTATGATATTGATAGTTGCATAGGGTGCTATCAATGCTATCTTATCAACCTCTTCACTTTTAAGCTCACGTTTCTCTATCTTGACTACATCTTTTTTCCCATATTTACCCTGGGAGTTAAGTAATATGCTCACGACACCCTGTGATGAGTCGGGTAGCTCAAGTATTTTTAATACATTAAGGGCTTTACCTGCAGTAATATGGTCTATGACTGTTCCATTCTCTATTCTGCGCACTCTAAGCTCTTTTTCTACATAGCTCATTCAATAGCCCCCATAACTAGTCCAAGTAGCGCCATGCGTATGGGTACGCCATAGAATGCCTGCTTGAAGTAGCATGCATGTGGAGTAATATCGACCTTTGCATCTATCTCATCGACCCTTGGTAGTGGATGCATTATCTTCATTCCTTCCTTTACATTCTTTAAAGATTCAACAGTTATCTTCAGCCGGCTGGCCACCTTGTGATATTCTGATGGGTCTGGAAACCGTTCTTTCTGTATGCGTGTCATGTAAAGCACATCAACGTCGTCGATGGCATCTTCAATTGAATCCTTTTCAATTATCTTTGCACCTCTGGCAACGATGTCATTTATTATCTCATCTGGCATACAGAGTTCCTTTGGTGATATTAGTGTTATCTGTGCACCATAAAGTGATAAAGCATAACATAATGAATGCACTGTCCTGCCATATTTCAGGTCACCTGCAAGAGCTATCTTCAATCCTTCAAGGTAACTTTCACGTTTTATGGTGTAAAGGTCAAGCAGTGTTTGTGTAGGATGATGTCCAGCTCCGTCTCCTGCATTAAGTATGGGTACCCTGGAGAACTCAGATGCAAGTTGTGCGGCACCTTCCTTTGGGTGGCGCAGGACGACTGCATCAGCATATCCATCGACAACCCTTATGGTATCTGCCAGTGTTTCTCCCTTTGATATGGAACTTGCGTCTACCGACCCTAGGTTAAGTACATTACCACCAAGCCTTAGTATTGAGGTTTCAAAGGACATCCTTGTTCTGGTGCTCGGTTCAAAGAACAGTACAGCGAGAATCTTGCCTTCAAGTAGTTCGGAGCGTTTCTCTCCACGAGCTATAGCTTCCATCTTTTCAGCGGTATTGAGGATATGGTCGATCCTCTCTCTGGAAAAACCTGTCATGGAAATGATATGTTGGCCCTTGAATTTCATTGACCAATAAAGGAATTGCATGGGATATAATATTTGCCTGTTAATACGAGATCAACAAACCATCCCGAAAGCTTTACTACTTTTTGAGTTCTTTTGTAAAAGCATCCCATTCACTGGTACCAACGTCTTTACAAATGTGACGTTCTTTACATAACTTTTTTCGCTTTGAGGGTGAAGTTAGTTCTTTCAGGTCCATGATAGACCTTTTTATTCCTGCTGCCCTCTCAAACAGTTCATTTGCCTCATCAGAACTAAAATTCTTCTCTTTTTCAATAAGCTCCTCATATTCTGTTTCTTTTTTAGTCAAAAGATAAATGAATTCCTCTATATCTTTCTGGTCTTCTTTGTCCAGCTTTGGCTTATTGACTATCTCCCATATTATCTCGTGTAAGTGTACCTGTTTTTCATTTATCCTTATCTTTTGTGGTATCTGCTCCCCAACCCAAAAAAGGCTTTTATGAAGCTTATTCAACAATGTTTGTCTCTCCTTTTCAGAGATCTCTTCTTTTCCATCCATTTCTCTCACATTCTAAATGTACATGTATTAACTTTTGCGTGATTAAATTTATAGGTTTTGAAGTATTTTACTATTGTAGCTATGTCCGAAGTTAAGAGTACTAAAGCAATAATTCAGGTGGCTCTGGATCTATTAGAAACAGATAGAGCAATAAGGATAGCAGAGGAGTCTATAAAGGGTGGGGTTGACTGGCTTGAAGCCGGCACTCCCCTGATCAAGAGTGAAGGTATGGATGCGATAAGAAAGCTTAGGGAACACTTTCCTGAAATAACGATAGTTGCAGATATGAAGGTTGCAGATACAGGTACAATGGAAGTTGAGATGGGTGCAAAGGCAGGTGCTGATATTGTTGTCGTTCTTGCAAGTGCGGATGATTCCACAATTGAGGAAGCAGTTCGAGCTGCCAGAAAATTTGGTGTAAGGATCATGGCAGATCTTATGTCTGTTTCTGATCCTGTTTCCCGCAGCATTGAACTGGAGGCCATGGGTGTGGATTATATCAATGTGCATGCAGGTATAGATCAGCAGATGAGGGGAACGGATTCAATGTCCACTATGAAAAAAATAGTAGCAAGGGTAAACATCCCTGTAGCAATAGCAGGTGGTCTTGATGCTGCTTCTTGTTCTGAGGCAGTTGCGTCTGGAGCTCATATAGTTATTGTTGGCGGAAATATTGTCCGTTCATCAGATGTCACCTCTTCTGCTGAAGCTATTCGGAACAGTATAGGCTCACCTTCTGTAGTATCAACATCTAAAATATCAGTTGATGAGCAGATACGCAATATACTTGAAAACGTTTCAACTCCAAATATCTCCGATGCAATGCACCGCAAAGGAGCGATGCAGGATATATTTTCCATGCTTCCTGGTAAAAAAATGGTTGGGACTGCGGTCACAGTTCAGACCTTCAAAGGGGATTGGGCTAAGACTGTAGAGGCCATCGATAAGGCAAAGGCGGGGGATGTCATTGTTATCTATAATGGAAGCAAGCATGTAGCTCCGTGGGGTGGTCTTGCAACACTAAGCTGCATTAACAAAGGTGTTGCAGGTGTTGTTATCGATGGTGCAGTCCGGGACATAGATGATATCCGTAGCTTGGAGCTCCCTGTATTTGCGACATGCAATGTCCCAAATGCGGGTGAACCCAAGGGATTTGGTGAGATAAATTCCGAAATAAGCTGCGGTTATCAGACTGTCAGACCCGGTGATTACATAGTGGGTGATGATAATGGTGTCGTCATTGTGCCTGCAAATAGAGCCTATGAAATAGCCCGGCGTGCAAAAGAGGTTGAGAAGG
>PXAV01000014.1 GCA_003565715.1 Methanosarcinaceae archaeon | reverse complement strand
TGTTGCAGTTAAGCCCTATTATTCTCTGGCCCGATGGCTCGCAACAGGGAGCTGGAGTGCGAAGCACGGAGCTACCGTCAAGCGAAGCGTATTGTGAGCCATCTTCCAGATTAAGTTGTTAGCTGCCGTATAAATGAGTTTATATCTTAATCACTGTAAATTTTATTTTTATCATTTGCCCTTATAAACTGTTCAATAGTCCACAATTGTTTAATAAATGGAGGCAGTGAGTTAAAAGCTGAATGGGGATTTGCATCGCCATAAACATTTTTATTTATAAATACCTCTATGTAGCGATATACCGGCCCGGGCCCCTCGTTTTCCATTTTCCACTTTATATTGGCATAGAATATACCACCGCTCTCTGACTGAACCGACACAAGAAATGTTTCACGCATTGAAGATTCCGGTGCAAGGAGTGAGGCAACCCGTTTATAATCATCCAGCTTTCTCCTTAACCAGTCATAGTAACGTTGTTCCATCTCCTGTCCCTGTTTTTTGGCAAACTCATTGCCTGACCCAAGAAAAGAGTCGATCTGTTGCTTCCAAGATTGAGCTCCTTTTAACCAATACCACATGACAAACTCAGCCCCTTTCTCAATGTCCCACTGAACAGCTTCATCTGTTCCATCACGAAATTGCCCGAATATTGCAAGGCCGGCTATTTTTAACCAGTCGCTTCCGGCAGCCCCTGAATTGGTCCAGCTCTCCTCGGGTGGTATGCGATAACTGGCAAGTCCCCCGATATTCTCATATGCTGCCTGGTCCAGATAAGTCCCTTCCCTGAAAGACACATAATACCTGTCGATGGTAGCATGCAGATTCGTCAATTCTGCTGTATTTCCGATAGTTTTGAGGTCAAATCTGCGCATCCAGTAAGCGTTTATCAGATCGTTGAAATCGGATACCGACAGACCCAAAGCATTGCTTTTTGGGACATTCAAAGCAGTAAAAAAGTCGTCATCCAGTGCCGCCAGACTGAGATAAAAAGGAGGAAAAGAGTCCATCTCTTCCGGCCATGCCAGACCTGATACGCCGGGCGGAATAAAATGCCCTTCGGCTGCCAGAAGAGAAGGATTGGGGGTGAATTCCGGATAATGGTGATTAGGTATACCTCCGGTTAAAGGTTGTCCCAGTGCATTCCAGAATGCAGCCTCCTCTGGCGCATAATTGTTGCCTGCAGGCGAGGAAGATGCCCAGATAGTCCCTGGAGGAGGTGTTCCGGGATGTGCCGGACCTTGTGGTAAATTGCCGGGATTTCCCGGGGATTGGGATCCTGGTTGTGTTCCGGGGTTAACAGGATTCTGGCTGCCCTGCTCTACTATTCCGGGAATCTTGTTGTTGGTGCCGATTTTTTTTCCCCAATTTGCCATCAGACCCGCGTTCGTGGGGCTACTATTGCCAAGATTAACCGGTTTGCTTCCGGTTGTTCCTCCTCCCATTGCCTGCATACCACTCCTTACCAATAACTCGGCAAACTGACTGTTCATATCAATTACCTTACCGAGCAGATCCTTTGTAAAGCCCAATCCGTTTTTCAAGTTCTCGGAAGCTTGCTCTCCAGTGGCGGTAGCACCTTGAACGGCTTCTTCGAGGGACTTCTGAGCCAGTTGGGCCGTTTGCGCGATCCCACTCATGTCTCTGAACATCTGGGTAGATAACGCCTGCAATACTGAAGACATTCCCTGAGGAGCAGGCATTGCAGCTGGTGTAACATACTGGGCCAGCGGGGTATCAAGGCTACCTGGACGTACATCTGCAGGTGTAGCTCTTGATCCGGTCTGAACCGGAGCAATTTCGGGGGCAACTATAGGTATTGGAGATTCCTGCCAATTCCAGAACCGGCTAATGTCAAGTTTTTCAGCGGCATTGGCCCTTCCCTGAACTGCCTCTGCAAATACTCCTCCGGTAGCGACAGGCACAAGGGAATTTTCTGCCACAAACCCGGTTTCATTTCTTTTCGGAATAGTTTTTTTTGATTTCTCTTCATGAAGAAGGAATACCAGCGAGTTTCCGGAAAGTGCCACCGGCTCCTGATCGACCAGATTTATAAGGCGCTTTCCATTATAGGAATAGTGATTCAGTATCTGGCGGACAAGTGGATTGCTTTTCTTCCGCAGGATCCTGCCTGTGTAATAACTGGAATTTTCGTTGAGATGACTTACAAGATCAGCCATAGCCAGTGATCTGTCCATATTGACAATAGGGACTTCAATTTTATTTCCAATAACGCTTGCGGAGCTGAATGAAATCAGGGGAGAATAATGGATAGTCTCTGCATTGTTATGATCCCATGCATAAGTCCTGTCTTCCTGTAACTTTATAGTAACGTTCCATACGTGCTGGGGACTTTGACCGGGATACTCATTATTTAAAAATTTAGTAAAATTCCACTGGTCTGGATCTTTCTCAGTCAACTCATATGCAATTCCTGCTATATTATCCAGTGTTAAATGTTCATCGTCAAGATTACCCAGATTTACCTCTCCCACATTTGACACTCCGATCTTTTCCTGACTACCATCCCTGTAATGAAATATCAATTCTCTTTTGGAAGTGACATCGTGAAACGCTGAGGACATGCCCGGAAAAGAGGGCATACCAATATGAGTAATCTTAAAGTGTCTCGGTATTCTCCATGCATTAACCGGATCGTTCGATACATGTGCATTCAGCATGGCCCTGGCCTTCTTGAGAAAATTGGTCTGCTTTATTATATGGGCCTTGAATATAAGAAGTGTATGCTCAAATGTTTCTGAATCCTGGGCCAATGAACTGTAAGTGGGTGATTCCAGAACAATTATATTCTCACCTGAAACTAATGTGTAAGCCACATCCGGATTTAAAGCCGCCCTGAGAATCTCTCTACGGAAAATCCTTATCAATTCTACATTCCACTCTTTAATTGGTAAAAACGGGATGTAAAGACAAGGTTGTCTTTTCACAAGGGTAGTACGCAGGTTGTAAACCTGCACAACCTCAAAATATTGGATCGTAAGCGCATACATATGATTGTAATTGGTTACAACCCTGGTGCTTATCTTTTCAGTTTCCTCCTGCGATACTTCCTGCACAATTGAGGCATGTTTATTTCGGGAGGTGCTTGAATGCTGATGTGTACGGTCGTCAATGTTTTGAGCCATTTCTGCCTCCACATCGCGGCTTCCGCTGGAAGAGGTAGTTGTTACTGTCTCAACAGCAGCATCGGATGAATTATCCTGAGAAGAGCCAAAATCGGCTGTTTGGAGAAAAGCACCGACGCCTCCAGCCGTTCCGCCTACCAATCCGCCAGCTCCAGCACCTATTAATCCACCGGCTATACCACCTACTGCGAAACCAGGGACAGATCCTACTCCCCAGCCGCCGATTGTTCCTGCAATTGCACCAATACCGGCTCCGGCCGCCCCTCCGCCAACTGCACCGGCACCAGCACCTGCAACGGTACCCGTTGTAACAGCTCCCATAACTTCATCCCCATTAAGAAGACCGTATGAAGAATAAGCATTATTTGAAACGGTAGAATTTGAATTCATTTTTGAAAACCCATCCTGCGCCTCTCTTGCAACAGCACGTGTGACCTCACTGATGGCCCGGGTCTGCATTATGGTGTTTGCAAGTGATTCCATTAAAGAGATATCTTCTGTAGTGCGCACCCCCTGCCGTCTGGTCCAGTCAATTATTGCAATCCGGGTCGATTCGCCTGGTGCAAGGGCAAGTGAATGTAGCAGGTTACCCAGGGTAAGTGCAACCGGGGTCCATGACTGCTCATAACGCAAAATCGCCCCTGTTCTGGGCATTTCCGAGGTCCTGAGCAACAGATGTTTCTCCAGTTCAACCGCCTTGCGAAGTTCCTCCTGTCCTTTGCCGGTATCTTCATCAATTACATAAACCGAATAAAAACACTTTTCTGAAGCGTGGTCATTAAACTTTGGGACAAGCTCCTGAGGGATACCTTCATCATTAAATAAATTTGTTGGCTTATCTGAAATCCCTGCGATATCTCTTGCTGCAAGAAATGGGGGCCAAAATGCAAAATCAGCTAATGAATTCACTGAAAGATGTTTTTCAATAGCGTCTGCAACTTGCGTACTTATGCCCTTAAGGCTGCTGACGGGTTGATTCCTCAAGTTAACTCCGGAACCGTTTACCGATGTATCGCTATTTATAACATCAGCGGGTACCAGACTGGATTCACCGGACAATATAGCTGATTCGGATAAAACTGTCAGTTTCCTCGCATTGTTAAAAAATTGTGAATGTGCCAATTCAAAAACATTATTTATATCCAGGGAAATAAGCACTTTTGCAGCCTCTGAAGTAATTCCGTTAATAACCGTTACGGGAGAACGGAAAATTGTGTCAATCGGCAGATCGTGAAATTCAGACTTAAGATGAACAGAATAATCGGATTTATTCATGGCCAATTTGAATTAAATTATCTTAATCTTATTTAGTCCATTTTAATTTAACAAGTTATTTCAAAAAAATTTTCCACGCAAATAATTGTAAAAAAATTCAGACTAAATAAATGTTTCCCAATTAAAGCTACAGATATGACATAGATACACGACCTTGCAGCAACCTATCTAAATAACTTTTCCAAAAAAAATTTCAGGACATTTTGTTTCCTTTAGTGTAGTTGCCGGTTTCAGTTTTTCAATCCACCGTTGTATGGGGTAGGAAACCTCCATTTTCCCCAGGCAAGTTGAGCGGGGATGAAGTAGAATAAGATCGAGTATTAATTAATGGGGTGCTGCAGGTTGACTGCGTGGCAGTCTTATTTTTAATCAGTTCCAGATTTTCTAATACCAGTACTTGGGATATTCTGTCACCTATAGGTATCGATTCAACTATATTCGTTAGACTAAAATGTTTCTCCTAATCTTCTAAACATGTCTATTGTGTTTGCATAACGAACACTTAATGCATTACAGGCATCAGGAATTTTCACCTTGTTTTGTCTTGCTGGATGACTTATTTCTTGTGTTACAATTATTCTATTATTTAAATCTGCTAAAGCATATGCTACTAAAAAGGCATCGGCTTCATTTGCGTCTAAAAATTCATTTAATGCGTTTTGTAAATAGTGATTACTTTTCGAAATTGCCCAGGCAGATACTTGGCCGTATTCTGCTATTACGTGTGAAGTGTCCTTAAAAAAATCTTCTGGCAAGTTATCCACACACCATGTTTCCAATTCATCGTTTTTATCATAAAGTTCATACTTAACTTTATCAATACTGGTTATTTTCCCCTTTTCTGCTAACTGTTTTACTTTATTCCAAAAACCATAAGCAACATCTAACGGGTAATGAAGCCTATGCGCCTGAATAAAAAAATTGCTATCTAAGACATATACTTCCATTAGGTTTTAAAGTGCCTGGAAAAGAAGAGTTGGAATGTATCACCTTTTAAACTGGTTAGTTTATAAGCATCACGATATAAAAGATTGCCGGACTTAACAGCATTATTGATATGGGAAGCAAAAGTTAAACTTAATCGCTTTTTTGTAGTGGCATAAAAATCACCACCAGAACTTTTGTTTTCCTTTTTTGCAAATTCTCTGTTGGAATATTTCTCATAAAAAGCAAGGAACTGTCTTTTGGAAAACTTTCCAGTGTCTAAGGCTCTTCTGGCAATAACAATTTCACTTACTTTAAAAAACCGGGAAGCAATACTTATGGTTGGGTAAATGTCCCAAAATTCGTTAAAACTCCTTTCAGGTACAAGAAATTCGGCGGCAATTTGGTCGCAAAGTTTTTCTATCTGGTCATCTGCTGGTAAAAGTTTTATAAGGTCAAAACCAGCACTGTGACCAATCCAAATATGAGCCAACTCATGTACGATAGTAAACATCTGTGCAGATTTCCAGTCTGCATTATTGATGAACATAAAAGGAGCCATTTCATCCACTAGTACAAAGCCCCTGCATTCATCCACTGGGATTTTACGGTGTCCGTTGTTTTCTACAATACCATTGAAAACAGTAATGATACCTTTATCCTCAATATGTAATACTAAATGGTCTTTTGCTTCTTGCCAGGTCCTGAATTGGCTTGCCCAATTTTCATCCAAATTCAATGTGTTCCTAATATCCTCTGCAATAGCTTTTATATTTGTTGAATTTCTGTATTTACCAACAAATTCTAAAGGCTTAAAATCATTATCTTTTAAATAATTTCTAAGCCAATCTTGTCTTTGCTCCATCAACAAGATAGTGTCATAAACATTTATGCTTACTTTTTCTGTACGGTTGCCGTTACTTCTGAAAAACGGTATCGGCAGTTGTTCTCTCGGTGGTTCTGGTAAGAATAAGTACCCGAAAGGCAAATATACCTTCTTAGAAAAGTCTTCTAATTGTTTTACTGTTGGCTTCTTTTCCCCTTCCAGCCAGGGCTGAACTTCTGGAAATTTCTTGATAAATGTTTGCAATTCATACCCTGCCCGGTCAATTGCCCAGGTAAGCATATTTACATTCACATTAACTTCATTTCTCATTACTCAAATTTACTCATTTTTATTAATTATTGGAGTTTCCAAACTAGCTTTTCAGTTCTTGATTAAGAAAGCAAAGCCAGGTTCTCAATTATGCCATGTGTAAATAAAATTGAAAAAGACAGTACCGTAACTGGAGCCTTTAAGATTAAAGCCCCCAGTTTAACATGCCGGTCTTTGATTTGCCGGTGAAGCATTGAAGAGAGTGGCAACCGGATCAATTTTTATTTAAGGGCAGTTTGCCGTTAGTCCCCGTCAAGTATGAAATCACGATTCCTGATCCTGTAAACCAGCACAAAACTTGAAATATAGTATATGTCATTAGCTGTTGAGGTCGGACTTGTGAAGCCATCGAGGTAATCATTGAATGCATACCTGCCCCCTATTTCAAAACCCAGGTCGATGAAGTTTCTTATTCCTATGTTCACGCCTATGCCGGCGGGGATGACCATCGTGAGCGGACTGTAACTGATATTATCTCTTTCCTGCCGGGCTCTCAGTTTTTCATTTGGGCTTACATGGTATAATACCTTTTCCCCCTTTTGAAGAAGATGCCAGATCAGATGAGATCCAACAAGTCCTGTTCCTCCTGTTACAAGTATCATAATTG
>PXAV01000085.1 GCA_003565715.1 Methanosarcinaceae archaeon | reverse complement strand
TTTTTATTTCTTCTTTTTATGTTTTCCTTCTATAACTACTAATTTTTCAAAAGAGCACTTCTCATCTGCTATGATGCGTGAATTGAACCCCTGACTTTCCATTGTGGCAATAACCTGGTCTATTCCTGTAAGTGATGATATCATGAGCAATATAGTACCATTTTGTCCCAGGAAGCTGTCTACCTGGTCCAGGAAAGGTAGTATTTCTTTTCTTCCGTCAATACCACCATCAAATGCATAGTTCAACCATCCAGGAACCTTTTCATCTTCGGATGTGGGGAGGTATGGGGGGTTGAAGATAACAAGGTCAAACTGATGTTTTCCTTTAAGACCTGTGAACATACCTGTCCTTATAACCTCTATTCCATTGGACCTTGCACATCTTGCAGCAAAAGGACTTATCTCTGTTGCAACAATAGTTACATTCCTGTTGGCTTTCAGGACCGCAGCCACAAAACCTGAACCTGTGCCTATCTCAAGGATACTCATTCCATCCCATGTTATCCCAAGGGCAGTCTGTGCAAGTAAAAAAGAATCTTCAGCAGGTTCATATACCTGATCATTCAGTTCAACTATCGCATTGAGGTATTTGATTCTTACCATGTTAAAAACAATTCTATACTATGGACCGACCATATAACTATATGCTTTACAGGATATTTTGTTTTTCTCTATGTCTGAATATCATGTTGGCAATATCTGCCAACTGAGAAGGCTCCAGGTTCTCGGGCCTTGAATCAAGTCTTTCTTTTGGAAGTTCATTAATTATATCTTTCATATCTTCAATACCAAGGAGCTTCCTGTTCTTTAGTAGTGAGTTTCTAATCTTTTTGCGCCTTTGTCCAAAAACGATCGTAACCATTTCCTGGAAAAAGTTCTCATCAATTACTTCAAAGCCTGCAGGCCTGGGTTTTATCTTTACCACGGCTGAAATAACCTCCGGAGGCGGAGAGAAAGCTCCTCTTGGAATCTTCATGATTATGGATGTATCAGCAAAATATTGTGCATTGACCGAAAGGCGGCTGTAATCTTTGGAATTTGGAGCGGCGACAAGTCTTTCTGCAAACTCCAACTGGTACATCAGTATACCAAGGCTTAAATCATGTCTGAGGAGTTTGAATGTGATCTCTGAGGATATGGAATATGGGAGGTTTGAGACTACTTTATCAAAGGGGGGGAAGTCAATCTCAAGTGCATCACCATGGATTACTGTAAGTTTTTCGTGATTTCCAAAACGGTCTATGAGGACCTCAACAAGCTTGTGGTCTCTTTCAATTGCAAATACATGTGCAGCTTTTCCCATCAATCTTTCAGTCAGATTTCCAATGCCTGCACCAATTTCAAGTATGACCTCGTTGGGTTTGATTTCTGCGGCCCCGACTATTCTGTCAAGGATACGTTCATCTACTAAAAAATGTTGGTCATGGCATCCTCCACGGATGCCATATTTCCTAAGTATGTCATAAACCAAAGAACAAACACCTTTCAATGGGTTCTTGTGCGGCGCGAAGGTATTGTAAAGAGCCGGTATTTTATGTTCTCGTCCTTTAGCTCTTCTATTATTCTGCTGATGATTGCCTTCTCTGGAGAATGTATGCCTCCAACCCTTTCATGTAATTCTTTAAGTGTTGTTAATGGCTTTTTCTTTCTCTCCTCTATTATGGCCCACATAAGCTTCTTGCCTATACCTGGAAGAAGTTCCAGCATGTGCATTCTGGTTGATATGGGCGGTGCCTCATTGAAGAACTTCACAAATCTTTCTTCCTGGTCTTTTACAACATTTTCAAGGATGAATGGTAGTTCAAGCTGGGCGCCATGGCTGAGGTCCTTGTATGCTATACGGTGTTTCACATGGTCTATCAGGTCCCTGTCACCATCACCAATATATACGCGTGACTGGATATCAGGTGTCTTTCCTTCTTTTGGTACCAGTTCCATCAGTACGAAATGATTCTCTCCCACAGCCTGTACAAGTGGCTTTTTCTGATATGAAGGACGTTTGTCATCTGAACTTCCATATGGAAGATAATCAAGTATCCATGCATGGTCTTCTTTCTGAGGTGTTTTTCCCCTTGTTGTCATATGTTCCCTCCAGTAGCATACTCTCTTTCAACAATACAAATTCCTAAAAAACAAAAGATAAATATATCGTTGAGAATCTAATCCATTGCCTCTTCAACAAGGTTGATGATATTGTCCAGCTCTTCCTCTGTAAGTGTGAACCTCTCCTTTGCATAGAGCGATCTGAGCTCATCCCTTGTCATTGGCATTATATCTGCCACTCTGACTGCAATCTCAGGTTTCATTTTCTCAAGTTCAAGGAGCTTATTAACAAGGTCCCTTGCTTTTTCTGGAGTGGTCTTAGAGAACGTTTCTGCATGATTGATAGCCTTACGTAGTTCATATCCCAGTTCCTCATCATACCTGAGACGCTCTTCCATTATCTCGTGCAACATTCCCTTCACTTCTGAAAGGGTTAACAATTCTTCACTCAGAACTTCTTTTACTATCATTGGTATACGCTCTATGCATTGTTTAGATCGGTTTCATCTTTTTGATGAATATATAATCATCTATCATATCATTGAATACGCACAATAAGATATATCTAACGATATGAAAGTACATAAATGTATTTCAGGGTAAAAAACCCAAAATGTCTGTACAATTTATATTTTCTGTGGTTTAAGGTGCTGTGGGAGGGATATTATCTCTTTCATTGCGTTACCATCCCTGATCTGCAGCAGATAAGCTCGGCCACGTTGTCCAGTTACCTTTCCTGTCTTTCCCTGGAATCTTGCGTTTGGCATTCCTTTCTGAACGCTTGGATCAATGTCTATATGGACCATTTGGCCATTGTCAAATTCCTGTATAGCTTTGCTTACTGGTGAGATCCCTCTTTCTCTTGTGGTCTTTTTCAGTTTATATCTCGTACAGCTTTTTTCACCGTGTGATGTTGGCATGATTATTTTCCTCCATTTGTCAATGTTATCGGTAAGATACCGGGTCAGTGTAAGTATTCAATTTGATTTCCCATGTGGTTCAGCATTATATGTCTACCTTGATGACATTAAGTTCTGCAACTTTTGCCTCTACACCTAACAGGCCTGTAAGGCTTGGCAAAGTTCTTCCATTGTCTCCGGATGTCAGTTCCTTGACATACAGACCGCCGTCACAGTGCACTTCGATAATAGCATAATCTTCCGTTCTCTCTTTAAGCTGTATGTCATGCACATATCTTTTTCTTACAAGGTCAGCCCTTCTGTGTGATACACGCTGGGGTGTCCTCTGTTGCACCTGAACCCCTACAAGGGAGCTTATAGCATTTTTAAGCTTGTCTGTGGGAACAGGCTCTTTGAATGTAACTTTAAGGTTATAAACTTTATCCGCCTTTGATGACTTCAAACTTTCTATATTATCCTTATCTGCAAATGTAAGTCCTTCTACCTCTACTTTTCCGGCGGCAGATTCATTTATTTTCTTTTCAAGCTCCAAAAGATCAATATTTCTTATAGAAGGGCTCAATGCCTCGACAACAAATGGTCTTCCGCTTCCAAGCATTAGTGCATCGATGTCCTCTCTACCTGCTCCATGAAACTTTGTATCCGAGCTTTTTGTGGCCCTGATGACTTCTTCACCTATAAGCTCATCTACGGATTCAGGATATTGCTTTCCAGTATTGTCACACTCCAGGCATCCTCTGCCACCACATTCACGGCATGGCCATCTTGTCTGGGGTATTCCTCTTACGATTTTCCTGTATCTGCCTTGTATATACAACGATCTTATCTGTATACCAGCAGAGCCTTCTGCAAGGTCCAGGGTAATTACAAGTTCCGGTCTTTTGAAATCAACTTCTTTGCCTGTATTTGCAGCTATTAGCTTACCAACCTCGCGGTTCATCTCAGATTTGAACTGTTCTGCATGTGTTATGCCACACTCGCTCCAAAGCATCTCTTCGTTCTCGCCTATAAGCCCACTGACCTTTGTGCCTACAAGGAATGTAGAATACTCTATACTTCCTATGCTTTCAATTGCCATTTTCTGCCATTTATCAAGCTCATCAAATATACCAAGGCATACCCAGCATTTCTCATCTTCTGCTTCTATATTCAGGGTCTGTCTTGCATAGTGGCTGCTCTTTGCCAGTTCATTAAGTAAGGAACCATCACCTGATTCTTTTAACAGGGCGTCTCCTTGCATTGCCAGGCTAAGTTTGACTGCCTTGCCTCTCTTAACATTATCAAGCCCTGTGGACAGCTTGGCAAACTGCCTGCCCAAACAATGATCGCATATAGGCCCTTCATTGATGATGTCCCTGGCTATTCTCATTATGTTCATTGGATCACTTTCAGTTTACTTGATGCTTTATTTCTGGATATTCATGTCGATATCTGTGCAGTATTGCCAGTTTATGGATGTCCAGAACGGTACAATGTATATAATCCTTTGCGGTCATTTCTCTCTTATGTCCAGCTCGTTGTGGATGATAATTATACAATGATCTGAGTGGAGGGATATAGGCCCCACATTGAGGGTATTTTTTGCTGATTTTAAAATGGTGGCTTCTTCCCCTTCACAGACTCCTGTGTGGTCACCTAGTATGAAGACCGCATCACTGGAAAGTTGGGTATCGTCCCGGATGTATGTACCATTCTCCTGAAGGTAGTAAATATCCCGCTGATCACTGCTAAATTCATATATTAGCTCATCAAGACCCGCGCGACGTATCCATACACCGGGGGTTGATTGTGTCTCATATGCTATTGCTTCTTTCTGAAGTGCTTTCTTTATGAGGGAAGCACTACTCCTCTCGTCAGGGTTTAGATATTTAAGTTTCTCTCCACTGAAGCGTATTATCTTTCCTGGATCTGGATCTCCCAACAATACCAGATGAACATTTACATCCCTTCTCATACCGTGTGAGAGGAACAGTGCAGAATTGACACACCTGCACAGAATATCCATCCTTCCTGCAGAGCCGGGTAGGTCATTAAGTGAAAAGTCGCCTGTTGTAAGTGCTTTATGTCCTATGATAACAAAATCTTTCATTGAAAATCCTCTTTTTAGCAATTAAGCTTCGTCCCGAAGAAGCATCTTTGCAAGGGCTGCAGCTATCTTTCTGTAATCCGCATCATCTTCTGCAATATCTGAGACAAAGTCATCATACTTTTCAAGCTTTCCTCTTCTAACATGCATTCTGACCTTATCTGCAATACGCCTCTCTCTGACCCTTTCAACATCTTTGCTACCAGGTAGCTCCTTTTGTAGTATCTCTGTTTTTGTAGTTTGACTTATAGACTTGAGTTTACCTAGTTGTTTGCCTGATATGAATGTATAGGCAATCCCGGGTCGACCGGCCCTTGCTGTCCTTCCTATTCTGTGTATATAGGTTTCTGGCTCAGGGGGGAGGTCATAGTTAAAGACAACCTCTATATTATCGATGTCTATACCCCTGGCAGCCACATCGGTTGCTATCAGGATGCCTGTCTGTTCGCTTTTGAACCTTTCCATTCTTTGCTCCCTTTTCTTTTGCCTGATATCTCCATGAAGTGCCTCTGCTGGATACCCCTTTGAGCGAAGCTTTATAACCAGTTTATCGACTCCTTTTTTCGTGTTGCAAAATATAAGGGCCGAACAAATGTTCTCTGTTTCTATGAGCCTTCTTAGTGCCTCTGGTTTTACATTTTCCTTTACTTCAAAGTAATACTGTTTTACCTGCGGTACAGTAAGCTCCTTTTGTGTTATTATGACATTCAGCGGTTCATTCTGATATCTATTGCTAAGCTTTAGTATTGGCTTTGGTATAGTTGCAGAGAAGAGAAGGGTTTGATGGCTTTCTGGTATATATTGTAATATATTCTCTACATCCTCTATAAATCCCATGTTCAGCATCTCATCGGCCTCATCAAGCACTACTATACCGATATTGTTTGTATTGATCGTCTGCCTTTGAAGGTGATCTGTTATCCTTCCGGGTGTTCCCACAACAATCTGCGCTCCTGCTTTTAGATCATTTATCTGTGCATTGACAGAAACTCCGCCATATACTGGCACGATATTTATGTCTGGCAGGTACTTTGCAACGTTTCTGAGCTCCTGTGCTATCTGGATGGCCAGCTCTCGTGTGGGGCATATTATCAATGCTTGTGTATCCTTGTTATCAGGATCTATAAGCTCTATGATGGGGATGCCGAATGCCGCAGTCTTGCCTGTGCCTGTCTGTGCCTGTGCTATGATATCCTTACCTTCAAGTATGTGGGGTATACATTTCTCCTGAACCTCTGTTGGCTCTCTGAATCCCATTTTTACAATACTATTCCTTATCTCTTTTGAAAGGTAGAGTCCTTTGAATATTTTATCTTCCATTTTGTTCTCACTCTCGATAACTCAAAAAACATGCCTTAAGAACAGGTCATTGCTCTTGACAACATCTTAAACTCTTTCAGCAATTCTTATAGCCTTTTCAGCAACTTCCTTTGCATCATTACCTATTATCCTGATCATTGCCTCTTTACCGATTCCTCCGATATCATAGATTATATCTGATATCTTTCCATGGTCCCGGATTGCAATTGAAGTTCCCCAATCCACCGTATGTTCATTTGGTGGTTCTTCTTCTCTGGAAAAGGATGCTATATCAAATCCAAGTTCCCTGCATATCTGCAGCACATCTGGGGAATACCTTATATTGACAGCTGCCCTGTATGCAGGTCCATGGTTCATTGCAGCAAGTACTATACGTGCAACATGGCTGCTTGCTCCAAACTCAATGTTTCCTACTACTGTGGGTATGTTTTTTACCTTAACTATTCTGCCTGTTACGGCAGCAACCTCCTGGACAGATACAGCATCATTAACTGCCATTGCTATATTACAACCTACTTCTGGTATGAGCGCAGAAAATTCCCTGGACTCTTTAAGCTTCTTGACCCCCTCTTTTACGTTCTCAAGGACTGTGTACATTTCAGCTTTCCATAACACTTCAGATAGCTGGTTTACAGGCCCGGCTCCTTTTCCAACGGATATACTTCCTTTGATAGCAGATGTTACAAGATCCTTTGCGCCTCGTGCAGCTTCCTCGATACCAAGCCCAAGAGCTAGAAATGAAGCAATTGCAGCTGAATATGTGCATCCTGAACCATGTGTCCCTCCGGTTACGAAATCCCCTTTTATTATTGTATATATGTCATTTTCCC
>PXAV01000106.1 GCA_003565715.1 Methanosarcinaceae archaeon | reverse complement strand
TCTTCAGCAACAAAGTAGCCAACATCTAGTTCATCAAATTTATCCTGCGCTCTTTTTACCTCATAAAGCTCTTCTTCTGCAATAAAACCCCTATATGTTTTCCCGTCTCCAATAAGACGGTGCCCATCCCTGAATGTCCTTCCTCCATCAATGGGCCTTCCTCCACCAAGAACTGCTGCCATTGGGTTGGGTATATAGGCAGGGAGCATCAGCCAAACAGCAACTACAATTATATCTATCGTAATTATCAATCCTTTTTTGTTTCTCTGTTATGATATACAACATCATTATTTAATATGTCGAAAAGTAATAAAAGGCTTTAATTATAAATATCTTGTACACATAGGACTTGCCGGAAAGATGAAAATAAAGCTACCTGAACTGACAGAACGCAATATAATGTTTGCAACTGTTATTACCTTTCTTCTGCTTGCAACCATTATAACGATGGGGATGTTCACACCTCTTATCGTAAAACTTGCAAGCGGAGTGGACATAAGTCTGTCTCCTGGTTATTTCAATGAAAGAACTGCCATACCTACTGCCGCCCTGGTGCTACTATTAAGCGCATGCACCATTCTGAGTAATAGAAATCGCAGGTATATCATTCCTACTATTGGAATGTCTGTAGCCCTTGCTATTGTATTTCTTTTCATTTCCCCTTTTGATAACGCCCCAGTGGATATTGCATTACCCATTCTTACTTTTGTATTGATTGCAATCTTTAGCAGGATTGCCAGAATATACAGTACTGGTTTTGATATGCCGCTTAAGGTACGC
Organism: Methanosarcinaceae archaeon; assembly: GCA_003565715.1. Lineage (GTDB taxonomy): Archaea > Halobacteriota > Methanosarcinia > Methanosarcinales > Methanosarcinaceae > Methanolobus. Next base: position 25,851 of record PXAV01000106.1, on the reverse strand, counting down.
AAAATAAGTGCGCACATTATTCACATTGGTATAATACTCATACTACTGGGAGTGATACTGAGTTCAAATATGAAGATCGAAGGTTCCGGAATAGTTGAACTGGGAGAGATGGGATCTTTTGAAGAGCAGGATTATAAGATAGAGGTAAACAAAATGGCATCTTATTACAGCGGAGAGAGTTTCCAGAACTATCCTGCATCATCATATACAACTGAAATAGATTTTGATATATATAGAAGCGGTTTGTATTTTGACAGTGGACAGATAAAGTATGTCACTGATTTCAAATGGGGACAAACACATACTACCACTTACATCAACCGTGGGATAACAGAAGAACTGTTCATAGCACCCCGAGCTATCAATGAAACAAAAGGAGAAATAGATATATACATGCGTACGGTACCTTTCATCAATAGCCTTTGGGCAGGTATATACTTAATGATATTCGGAATCATAGGAGTGTTACTTTCAGACCGTGCAAAAGGATTACAAGGAACCTCTGCTTCAGGAAAGAGCAAAGAAACCTACCAGGAAATATATGACCGTATTCTGGAGGAAGAAGTAAGAACGCACAGGTCAGAAAAGGAAGCTGATAAGAGGTGATCATCTGAATCCGGGTATGATCTTAATATGGATTGCTTTTATTTGTGGATCAGGAGCTGTGTTCTACTCCATATTACATTATAGGGTGCAAAACGATCAGACAAGTATACGATCACATAATCTTGAAATGCTTTGTACAGGTTGCATAACGCTTTCAGTATTATTGCTCACATTGCACCTGATTAATGTAAATGCTTCCTACGTTTACGTATTCTCCCATTCAAGCATGGACCTTGCATTGTCCTATCGTATATCTGCCCTATGGGCCGGCCAGGAAGGGTCCCTTTTGATATGGACATGGATGATACTTATAATGATGTTGATGCTCAGATATACGGGAAGAATAAGAGAACTGCAAGAAACAAAGGTCATGCAGCTAACCGGAATCATTTGCATGAGTATTATATCTGTATTCCTTTTACTGTTGATAATAGACAATCCTTTTGCAGGATATCGTATGCTACCATCAGGAACCATAGGGATAACTAACTGGAACCCCTTTGCAACACTTTATGACGTGCCCTATGGTCAGGGAATGAACCCACTTTTGCGTAATCCCTGGATGGCCGTCCATCCACCATTGATGTTTCTGGGTTATGCTGCCTTTACAATCCCTTTTGCTGCAGCTATTTCAAACCTACTGATCAGAGATAACCGATGGACAATGATAGCCAGGGAATGGATGAGAATTGCATGGCTTTTTTTGACCCTTGGGATAGCCCTTGGAGGGTTTTGGGCATACGAGGTACTTGGATGGGGTGCATGGTACTGGACATGGGATCCAGTGGAAACATCTTCCCTTATACCATGGATAACGTCAACCGCTTACCTGCACGCACAGATGCGTACAGACCATGGAGAGTATGCTTTTCTTGCACCTTTCCTTGCAGTTATATCTTTCATACTTGTGATATTTGCAACCTTTGTTACAAGAAGTGGGCTTTGGATATCTGTCCACTCATGGCAGGATTTTTCATCCGAAGGGATTATCATTGCCATGTTTTTGATATTACTTACAGTAAGCAGCTTTTATCTTTTGGGAAGAAGATATCTTGAGGATGAAAAGAAAACAGAGAAAATTGAATGAATTAGTTTTGAGCTTTGCAGAAATATTATTAAATGGGCATAGTGGCTCAAAAGGAGAGCTTTATGCACTGAAAAAATGGGTAAATATTTATTCCTCCATAAATTCTTCTACCTTAAGCTTTCCATTCTCCTCCATAAGTATTTGGATCTTGCTTTCAGCTTTTGATAGCTTATGGTTACATATCCTGACAAGCTTCATGCCCCTTTCAAAAGTTTCAAGACTTTCATCAAGTGTCAACTGACCTTTTTCAAGTTTTCCGACCAGCGATTCCAGTTCTTCAAGAGATTTTTCAAAGGGAATGGCTTCAAGGCCCCCATAATCCTTTGTATTTTTAGTAATCATTCTCACTCCCTTTACTATTGTATTTTGTTATTATATTTCTTTTATGCCCGACAGCGCATACCTTACATTCGACAATACAATCTACAACTATAAGGTCCAGACTTTCATCAATATCAACATCGTCTGTACTTCTTATTATACTATGGTCCCTGCCCTTAAGAGCAATACTGTAGCCCCTCTCCAAAGTGTTCAATGGGCTTACAGCATTCAGGCGCCCGGCAAGGCCAGAAAGAGAAGAAGCTTTTGATTCCATAATACTTTTCAATCTAAAGCTCATGCGGGAGCTAAGCTCATCTATTCTCTGCATTTCACGTCTTATATCTGAAGAAAATTTATCAGGACCTATACGTGAATAAAGATAATGAATTTGCTTTTTGATACCATACACATAATAAAGTGTAGCCTGCTCCATGCGTGATCGAAGGGACATTATATTTTTTTTAACCTCGTCTTTTTCAGCAATTGCCATTTCAGCTGCTGCTGAAGGGGTCGGTGCCCTTACATCTGCAACAAGGTCTGCAATAGTATTATCGGTCTCATGCCCCACTGCAGAGATTATCGGTATCTCTGATCTGAATATCGACCTTGCTACTGACTCTTCATTAAATGACCAGAGGTCTTCCAGCGATCCGCCACCCCTTCCAACTATTATAACATCGACTTCAAAAGTATTGAGATTTTCTATAGCTCTGACAATGCTTTCAGCAGAATTCTCACCCTGAACCAATGCCGGGCTTAGAAGGACATCAACGGGGAAACGCCGTTTAATGACATTCATTATGTCATGTATAGCAGCACCTGTTGGAGACGTTACAACACCAATTGTTTTTGGAAAGGTAGGTATTTTCTTTTTATGCAGGGGGTCGAATAATCCTTCTTTATGTAACCTATCACGCAACTGTTCATATGCCTTATAGAGTTCACCGATACCATCCGGACGCATATCCATCACCCTTAGCTGATACTGCCCCCTTACGGTATAAACATCAACAGTTCCAAAAACAATTACTTTCATGGATGATTCCGGCTCGAACTTAAGAGTTCTGTTGGTCATTCTGAAACTCACACAACTGACCTGTGAACTCCCATCCTTAAGTGTGAAATAATAATGACCTGAGCTATGTTTTTTCAGGTTCGATATCTCACCCCGAACCCATATCTCTTTTAAATAATGGTCCTGCTCAAATAGCCCCTTTATATATTCATTCAGCTGTGAGACAGTATGTATACCCATGAGAAAACTCCTATTTATTGTATATGTGATGAAGGTATAAAATCAAATAGGAAGTTGTGTGAAAGTATTATATGAACTATTTGACTGGAGGTATCAATAGTCTACTTTTAAAAATATAAGCTTTAAAAAAAAATAATCATCACAAATTTATTTCGGAAGGTTTTAATATAAAAGCAAATTACTTCTGAAAAAGATGGTTGGCAGGGAGCAATTTGGAAAATATAAAAAACGAAAAATACAATTTGGATCAAAAAAATAATAACAAGCATATCAAGGGTCAAAGTAAACAGCTGTTATCCTATAGATCTTTTATTGGTTGTTGTCTGTCTGATCAGAAAAATAAGATGGATAAAAAACTGATATCCAGTGTTTTTGCAAGGTTATCTTCATGCATGCTGCTTCTGACAGGGAAAAAGGATGAGGATGATAGTAAATGTTCCTATAGATTGAAAGTTTCAAATAGCAACAGATCTATACTTATTGACTGCAGAGAATGTGATTTTGATTCAAGTTTTGACGATGCTAACTGCAGGAAGAACTTATTTGAGCTTCTTTTAAAAGAAGGTACTGTCAGAAGAGTTACCTTATATGGCCTCTACGAAAGGGATTATGAAGGTAAGACCCTTGAAACTATATACTTAATGGCACAACTTAAAGACAGACTGGTTCACCATAAAGTCCTTAAGCCTTTTTATGAAGAATGCATCAACAACAATTGTTATAAAGAGAAAGAAGACCTGATCGATAACATAATCCAAACTTCATGGACAGACCCACTTCAGGCCTGTTTTCTTATTGAAAGTGGGAAAATATACTACAATAAAAAAGTGAATGATACCAACATTAATGATAGATGTTTCAGCTGCAGAAAAGAATCAATGAAAACAATTCATGAAATGGGCACAGTATCAGAAAAAATAATAAATCACATTGAAAACTGCATATCTGCCCCAATGCATTTGAAATGTTGTGAAGCAGGCATTGAATCAACGAAAACAGAATATGAAAAATATCTTAGATCCTATGTAAGGCCTCCTTTTTCTACATCCCGGATATATACAGAACCACCTGAGAATACAATCTTTCTGGAGTGTTACGATATCAGTTACCAGGAAGAGAGAAAATTGCCAGTGAATATATATCAGTTGACCGATCGTCCCGAAAAGATGTATATGATCAATCCACCTGAATACTCTCTGGAAGAAAATGAGCTAAGAACAATAGAAAGGGTCAGAAAGAAGATGATATCTTACAGACCATCTGATCTGAATTTTGCAGATCCTTCATGCTCAAGAGAGTATTTTTACAAGCTTAGCAGACAACTATTAATGGAAGATAAAGATTCCTGCAACATAGTTGCAAACCCTGTAAAAACAAAGCTCTTTTGCGACCTGCTCACAAAATACACAAGTGGACTTGGGATAATTGAGGATATAATATCAGATAATCGTGTAACTGACGTTTATGTAAATGCACCTGCAGACAGGAATCCGGTACATGTTGTATTTGATGGAGAAGAATGCGTAACTAACATATATCTCTCTCAGGAGGATATAGATTCAATGGTCTCAAGACTTCGCTCAATCAGCGGACGGCCTTTTGGAGAGGCAACACCGGTACTCGAGATGACACTTGAACAATATGGCGTAAGAGTATCTGTTGTAGGAGACCCATTAAGCGCAAGCGGTATCGCATATGCTTTCAGGAAACATGCAAAGGACCCATGGACATTACCAAAGATGATCAGCAACGGTAGTATATCACCATTGACTGCAGGAGTTCTTAGTTTTATAATGGAAGGTCAGGCTTCTGTGCTTGTGGCAGGAGGAGTTGGTGCAGGGAAGACATCTCTTATGTGTGCCTTGCTACTTGAGATACCCCAAAAATACCGTATGATATCAATAGAGGATACACCAGAGCTTCCCATACTGAAACTTCAAGAAATGGGATGGAAGGTCCAGGGCCTTAACTCACGATCTGCTATCATGAAATATGGTATTGAGATTGAGCCATCTGTGGCATTACGTGCATCACTTAGACTTGGGAGTTCATCCCTGATAATGGGAGAAGTAAGAGGAGCTGAAGTGGCTGTTCTTTATGAAGCTATGCAAGTAGGAGCTGCCGGTAATTCTGTGATAGGGACAGTGCATGGTTCTTCAACAAAGGCAGTGTATGAGAGAATTGTAAATACTCTCAAAGTTCCCCCTACATCATTTAAAGCTACAGATGCAGTAATTGTCTGTGCAAACACAAGGATGTCTGCAAGCATGGAAACTAAAAGACGTATTATCCAGATTGCAGAGGTAAATGACAAGTGGAGAGATACTGAAGAAGTGTTTTCCGACATACTTACATACGATACATCAGCCGATTGTTTGCTACCTTCAGACATAATGGACAGAGGACAATCAGTTCTTATTGCAAGGATAGCTGATAAGTGGGGCATTTCCATAGACGAGGCTTCCCGTAACATACGCATGAGAGCAAAGATAAAGGAAATAATCGCAGAATATGGAAAAGATAACAGCTGTCTTCTGGATGCAGAAAATGTTGCAATAGCAAACAACATGTTCTGGATGCTAATGGATAAAGAAAAAGCAAAACCGGATTATAAAAGTATTTGCAACAAGTGGCTTGAATGGTTTAAAGATTTTGCTAAAAAAGCAAAGCTATACGATAAATCTTTTCATGAGCAGGCAAACAGCACTGAAAAGAACTATCAGATCATGTGCCCAGGTGATCAGGCTGCACAGTGATAACTGGTACTATCGATGTTGCAAGTTCACAGCATCGGGTTTTGGGTGGCTTATACAGGACATGGAATCATTTAAGGATAAGGCACAAAGGTCAACCAGTGAAAGTTATCATGATGCTATGACATATACCGGTTTAGGACTACAGCCACATGAAACTGTTCTCTTCTCATATCTGGCTGCTTTATTTTCACTCATTATAGCAATCGTTTTCAATTTCGTCCTGTTCAGAGTGGTTTTTCTTGAGAATACAACCATGTTTGCTATTATAGTGCTCAGCCTCATGATACCACTTGGAGTGCTGATATATACCAGCGAATATGTCAAGATCCATTCAATGTGGATGAAAGTAAGTTCCCTTGGTGATATTCCAGAGATAGTGAGCTATATTGTAATGTCAATGAAATTAGTACCTAACATGGAAGTAGCTGTCCGCTTTGCAGCTGGTAACTCCAGCAGACCTCTGGCAAAGGACCTTAGAAAGATGATATGGAATCTGCACGTAAGAGAATACAGGGGAATGGATGAGGCTGTTGTTAAGTTCACTGAACTTTGGGGACGGGAAAGCGAATATTTCAAAAGGGCCCTCCACCTTATAAAAAGTTCTACCAGTGAGCCTGATGAGGCTCAGAGGATCATTACACTTAACCGGTCGCTTGACCTTGTGCTTGAGAGTACAGAGAGCCTGATGGACAGTTTTGCTGCTAAACTAAAAACCCCTACCTATGTTCTATACTCTATATTCATACTTATTCCTCTTGCACTGGTTGCCATGATACCTGCAATGGCGGTCGTTGGTATACGCTTTGGAATCGGTACACTTTTCATAGTGTACAATGTAATCCTTCCACTAGTTACATTTGCATACGCAGAATACATAATAATGCAACGCCCTGCAGCATTTGTACCCCAAAGGATACCTGAAAAACATCCACAACTCAAAGACATAAAAAAGGTAAAACAACGCACGCTTATTTTTTCTTTAGTAATTGGGCTTTTTATTTCCTCGCTTGGTTATATTATGATTTACCTGGGAAATCCCTGGGGCATAGTATCAACGGATACATTGAGTGGATTGGTTCCACCTGCGCTTTTCATAATATGGGGTATTGTTTGTGCGGGTTCCATTTATCTTAATGTAAGCTATGCGCCCTACAAAAAGATACGTGATGAAATAAGAAAAATGGAGAATGAGTTCTCAGACGCACTTTTCGTCCTTGGAAGAAGGATAGCAGAAGGAAGGTCTTCTGAAGAGGCTTTTATGTACACAGCTGCTACAATGAAAGGAACAGATATTGCCAGATATTTTGAGAGGATATCCTTTAACCTTATGAATATGAGAACAGACGTTAATTCGGCAATATTCGATGATGGATATGGAGCTTTTAAAGATGTATATTCAGAGAGAATAAAGACCACTATGGTGCTTCTTGTTGAAAGTGTTCACAAAAGTCATATTGTGGCCGGAATTGCTGTTGTAAAACTTGCTGACCATTTAAAGGAATTACAGAATGTAGAATCAAATATACGTAGATCACTATACGATATGACATCAACAATGCGTTCAACTGCAGCTATTTTTGCACCTCTCATAGCAGGAGTTACCATTGCATTGTCAGAAGTAATAACAAAGATACTACAAAACATAGCAGAAAGTATGACACGACTTCCTGAAAACGCGTTTCCCGGCCCTGCACAGATATCTCCCCAAAATATTGATCAATCTATATCTTCAGAGCTATTTATATTTTCAATCGGATTATACATAATATTAATAACCGTCATACTAGTTCGTTTTGCAGGAGCCATTGAGTACGGGGGCGACAAAGTACAGCTTAGATATGATATCAGCCGGATTTTGCCTGTGACAATTGTTGTTTTTACTGTTTCTACTATTTTCTCCAGGGTTGTCTTCAGTGGAATGATCTAGAATAAAGATAGAACAACTATACTGGCGTAAGCTTAATGGTTTGTGGAGCCATTTAAATATAAGGTGTATCAAATGAAAATACCTGTTAAAGTTAAACCGTTAGCTTACCCTACGCCTGCATGGGTTGTAGGAAGCTACGATATGTTTGGAAAAGCAAATGCAATGACTGCTGCCTGGGGAGGTATCTGCTGCTCAGAACCGCCATGTATAAGCATCTCACTTCGCAAAGCCACCTATACTTATGCAAATATTATGGAAAAAGAAGCCTTTACCATCAACATACCTTCAGAAGAATACATAAAAGAAACAGATTATTTTGGTGTTGTCAGTGGGAAGGATGTGGACAAGATAGAAGTCTCAGGACTTACTGTAGTAAGAAGTGAGAATGTATACGCACCCTGTATGGAAGATTTTCCCGTTGTGCTGGAATGCAAGCTGATACATAGCTTTGAGCTGGGGATACACACACAATTCATAGGAGAGATAGTAGGCATCAAGGCAGATGAATCTGTGCTTGATGATACAGGAAGCCCCGATATTGAAAAGATCAAGCCTATCATCTATTCACCACAGGGGAACTATTACGGACTGGGTATGTTCCTTGGAAAGGCGTTTTCCTCTTATGTAGAAAAAAGGTAATACTGATCTTCCTGACCCAACACATTGACCCAATATCAGATAACATATATAATTGCCCGGTTTGGACAAAAGCTCATGCATTCCATACAAAGATCGCACTTTTTGTGATCTACGCTCACAAGACCTTCTGTTTTGCAAAGTGCACCTTTGTGACATCTGTGTGCACATTTACCACATTTTTTGCAACCCTTTATGGCGATTAAACCTTCATGTTCTGCCATCTACAATCTGTATTGTAAGAATGGTAGATAAGTGTTCTTAATTTGAAAACAAAAATACACTTATATACATACAGGTTATAGGAGTATAAAATGAGTAAGATAATACCTGGTAAAGCAGGTTCCTTCTATTCTTTTCTTCCAGAGGGATGTAAGCTCTGTCATAAAGGTGCCAAGATGGTACTGTTCATAACAGGAGATTGTCCTAGGGATTGTTTTTATTGCCCTGTATCGGAAGAGAGACATAGTGACAGAACATATGCGAATGAAGAAGAGGTCTTTTGTGATATGGATGTACTTGAGCAGGCAAGACAGATGGATGCACTTGGGACTGGTATCACCGGAGGAGAGCCGCTTTTGAAGCTGGAGAAGGTGCTTCACTATATCGGACTGCTAAAAAATGAGTTTGGAAAAGGACACCATATACACATGTACACTTCAAAACCATGTGATCAGCAAACAATAAAAAAGCTTGCACATGAAGGTCTTGATGAGATCAGATTCCACCCTCCTGTAGAACTATGGGGTGAATTGAAGGATACACCATACCATATGTCAATAAAGCTTGCAGAGAAGTATGGAATAGAAACAGGTATAGAGATACCATCCATTGAAGGTGCAGAAAAAGTGGCTGTTTTTGCGGATAAGACAGGATGTTTCCTTAATCTTAATGAGCTGGAATTCTCAGAAAGAAATGCCATGGAAATGAAAAATATGGGATTTGAGCTTTTTAACGATATCTCAAATGCTGTAGATGGATCAAAACTATATGCAACAAAAGCTATGGATCTTTCCAGTAAGATGCACTTTTGTTCCTCCAATTTCAAGGATGCTGTACAGCTTCGTAAAAGGCTTATAAGGATAGCTAATAATACTTCCAGACCCTTTGATGAGATAAGCGAGGATGGAACCATATTTCATGGACACATCGAATGTAAGGGGCAGGAAGATGTTGGATCGGTCAACAAAATGCTTTTGAAACTGAATATCCCTGCAGATATGATGCAGATGATATCAAATGGTATAGATATTGCCTGGTGGATCTTGGAAGATATTGCACCTTACATTAAGGATCCTGCAAGAAAGTTATATATTATTGAAAGATATCCACTAAAAAACGGGTTAATTGTTGAGAAAATACCACTCTAAAAAGCTAAATTATATATGTTAGAATGATATAGATGATACAATTTTCATATGCAATAACGATTCTAAAACCATACCTCAAGTAATGGTTTTATAAGATTAAATAACATAGTAAAAAAAGAGGTGTTTGTACTGGAAACAATTGAAGAGCGAGTAAGAGAAAGGCTGATCAAGTATCTTAGTCGCGATGATACAGGTATACGTAAAGTAGTACTTAAGTTATTCCTGAATGGTGATAAATTCACAACAGGTGACGTGTACGAGCATCTTCATAATACGGACTTTGATGTTAGCTACAGAGGTGTTTCAGCAATGGTAGGGTTGATGAACACAAGATTAGGCATACTTAGCATTGATGTCACCGGGGATCATAATATATACTTATTAAAAGAAGATTACAGGGATATTGTAAGATCAGTTCTTGAGAACTATTGATAGATAAATTGATAGATAAATTAATAGATTCTGTTGTACTTGCACTACTTAAGCATGCTGACACAGGCAACAAAAAGGGAGTTTTGCTCATTTTAAAAACTATACCCCAGATATTATACAACGGATATGAAAGTCTTCTAACACAAGAAGTTAAAAGTTCCCCGGTCCCCAGGCATGTAGCAATCATTATGGATGGTAACCGCAGATATGCAAGCAAATTGGGACAGGCATGTTCTTTTGGACATGGGAAAGGTGCCGGTGTAACCGAGAAGGTAATGGAATGGTCGTGTGAACTGGGGATTGAATACCTTACCATATATGCATTTTCAACTGAGAACTTTAACAGGTCATTTGATGAGAAGTCAAGCCTATTCGACCTTATAAGAGTTAAGTTCGATGAAATAGTAGTAGATGAGAGAACACATCATAGAAAGATGAGAGTGCATGCTATCGGTGAAATAGAGAGATTACCTGAATCGCTACAGGAATCTATCAGAAATGTAGAGATAGTTACATCAGAATATGACAAGTTCAAACTTAACGTTGCAATTGCATACGGAGGAAGGAAAGAGATAGTCCAAGCAGTAAGGAATATTGCACAAAAGGTAGAAAACGGTGAAATGGAGCCTGAAGAAATAGATGAGAACACCATATCCAGCCATCTTTACCGATCAGGGAACGCTGCTCTGCCTGATGTAGATCTTATCATTCGCACAGGAGGTAATGAGAGGATATCCAATTTCCTCCCATGGCAGGCCAACGGTAGTGAGTGTGCTGCATATTTCTGTGCACCCTTCTGGCCGGACTTTCGAAAGATAGATTTCCTTCGCTCCATAAGAGTATATCAGACCAGACAGAAAGAGAAAAATATGAACACCGCCTTTCGAGCAGCACTTTTTTTAAAGTCAATGGGCAAAGCTTAGAGAAAAGCTCTTGCTTTGTATTTATTTGCTTTTGGAATATAATGACGGTTTTCTGATTTTAAAACAGTTTAAATTTGTAGAAACAATACTTTTAGATACTTAAAGCAGAAAGTGTTTAAAAACAATAATCAACGCCAATAATTTAATGTAAATGGTGCGGGAGGTGAGATTCGAACTCACGGACTCCTACGAGACTAGGCCCTCAACCTAGCGCCTTTGGCCTGGCTGGGCAACCCCCGCATTTGTTTGCAATGTGCCACCTGAGCAATTTAGAATTTCCAATCTAAGATATTGGTATGTTATTGAAATCAACATTAATATGCTATTTTATATATTAAGAAGGATGTGGTGCGGGAGGTGTGATTCGAACACACGAACTCCTACGAGACTAGGCCCTCAACCTAGCGCCTTTGGCCTGGCTGGGCAACCCCCGCACGCAGTTTATCTTTCGATAAATAAAAGGAGAGAAAAACCTCCTGATCCGTTATAGGGACTCTAAAATACGTCCCAATCGGCTGGCTTTCTCCTTAATTGTTGTTCCTGCATTTATAATTAACTGTTGGGCCGAATATGAGCCATCGGATTCTATGGTGAAAATGAATTGATTCTCATTTTCAAACACCTGTATGGCATCAATTTCACAAGATGAAGCACAAAGATTACAAAGTATACATTTGAGAATATCGTCACCAGTTATTTCCGCACCTTCCGGTCCAAGATGAATGATCCCTTTTGGACACTCCTGCACACAAACACCACAGCTGTCACAGCTATCAAACCTGACAACCGGCATGTTCTTGTAACCACATGCCACACCTGCCTGCCACTTTGCATGCCTGTATCCATAACCCATATGTGCGATTGCCTCAAGAACTACCTTCTGACCTTCCTTCAAATCTATAATAGGTATTTTCAGATCAGCTGGTTGTACATTCTCATCGGACGACACCAGATCACCCGAATGTACAGTCCTTGGGCCTTCTGCACTCAGGGTCATGGAAACCTTGCATGCAGGGCATTCAGAGTCGCATGTGCACTCCTCAACAGGTACGAACTCCTCAATGTCTGTAGTCAAAGGAACAAGGGACAACCTTAGAGCCAACTGCTCATCAAAGAGCACAGAAGTGTTGTTATAGATATTAATATCATCTATTGCTAGCGTCGGCACATCAGAGAGAGCTGCCCTCCGTATTCCATTTGCAAAGGCTGCACTTGTATCTGACAATATGAATTTTGCAGATCTTTCTGAAAGTTCAAGTATATCTACTTCCATTGTCATGAGTTCATATCCATTATTCTATGATCACTATATAGTATGTTTATACACTTCTTCCACCCTTGGGACGTGTACCATCATGAGGAACAGGAGTAACATCCTGGATCCTTCCAATTCTGATACCGGCTCGGGCAAATGCTCTGATAGCTGCCTGTGCACCAGGTCCTGGACTTCTCTGTTTATTACCGCCAGGTGCACGCACCCTTATATGAACACCTTCTATGCCCTTATCCTTAAGCATATCAGCTAGTTGGGATGCCATCTGCATTGCAGTGTATGGTGAGCTTTCATCACGTGCTGCTTTCACAACCATTCCACCTGAAGATTTAGCGATGGTTTCAGCACCTGTTATATCAGTTACTGTAATGATGGTATTGTTGAATGAGCATTTTATGTGTGCTACACCCCATATTCCATTTGTTGCCATATTAATCCTCCTTTCCTGCAACGGCTGAAGCTATCTGTGCAGGCCTTTCAGGATGTGATTCGCCTATAAGAGGTGAATTACCATAATAATCGATGAGCATTTCCTCTGTTTTAGATATAAGCATTCCAGGCACTGTTACCTTCTGTCCATCTATTGCAATATGCCCATGTGTTATAAACTGCCTTGCCTGTTTTGGCGTTCGTGCAAGTCCAAGTCTGTATACCTGTGTCTGAAGCCTGCGCTCAAGAATTGCCTCTGTCTGAAGTGCCAGGATGTCATCAACATTTGCATCAGATGGAAGAACCGAATATCTTCTAAGCCTTGCAAGGATCTGATCGGATTCTGTCAGTAGGTGACCTGAAAGCTCTGCCTCTGCAGACTCTGCAAGGATTCTTCTGGCATCCGCCCTATATCTTCTAAGTATACTTAGCGTTTTCCATAGTTCTTTTTTGTTACGAAGCCCATATTTTTTAAGAAGTTCAACTTCGTTTGCCATTCTGGCTGCCTGCCAGGGATGTTTCGGAGTATCGTAACTCTTTCTTTTTTTGCCTGGATATCCCATTTAGACCACCTTACTTCTTCTTACTAACTCCAATAGTTGAGCCACGTCTGCCTGCTGACTTAGTCCTCTGGCCACGTACCTTAAGACCCCTCTCGTGCCTTAGTCCACGATATGCCCTGACTTTCTTGAGATTATTGAGATCTTCCCTGAGAGTCATCAATATATCCTGACCAAGAAGATGTTTGTCCTCTCCTGAGGTTGGATCTGCACACCTGTTCAGCATCCAGGAAGGAAGGTTCTTCTCAAAAGTTGCAATTGATTCATCAAGCTTGGAAACGTCTTCTTCTGAAAGGTACCCGATAACTTCCTTTGGATCGATACCTGTACTCTCTACTATAGTTCTTGATGTCCTGAGTCCTATACCACGGATACCTGTGAGGGCATACATAACCGGCTGGTTGCCCTGAAGGTCAGTGTTCATTACACGGACTAAATGTCTAATTTCTTCGTCTGCCATTTATTTATCCTCCTTAGGGACCAGAAGGTCCTGTAGCCCCGGAACAAACAGTTCCGACACACCCCTTGAGATTGGGGCAGGCAATTCTAAAGATCATTAAAATAACTTACCTGCAATTATATTGTATATGTTGTAACCTGCAATACAACTGATAGACAAGTGAGCACTCACTATAAGTTAATTACATAAATACTTTCCCATTAATCAAAATAGGGCAGCCCATACATAAGATCAATTGTGGGGCTGGTATTCAAAAATATGTAATGATAGGACCAGATAAATAGACCCGGTCCCATCATGCATCATTTTACATTAGACATTTTCATTGTTCATCTTCCATATCACCTCTATCCCTTATTTCCTTCATAGTGGCTCTTAGCTTGGCCCGTTCAAGAGGTAGCGATTCTTCCTGCAGCTCCATGCGTAATGATTTCACAAGACAGTATAACATCAGCAACATTATGATCATGATCGGGAAGCCACCAACAATTGAGGCTGTCTGAAGAGCTTCAAGACCACCTAAGAACAAAAGGACTGCAGCAAATGCTCCTTCAAGACTACCCCAGACAATCCGAAGAGCAAGAGGAGGATTGGGATTACCCTGTGATGTCAACATACCGATAACATATGTACCGGAGTCAGACGAGGTGATAAAGAATATCGCCACAGAAACCATTGCAACTGCAATTAGCAAGCCTGAGAATGGGAAATTACCAAGCATGCTGAAAAACCCAAGCGCAGAATCTGCTTCCACAGCTGCAGCAATGCCACCTGCTCCAAAATGTTCAATATGAAGAGCAGTTCCTCCAAATACACTGAACCATACCATACCAACCAATGTAGGAGCAAGCATTACTCCAAAGATAAAGCTCCTGATAGTCCTACCCCTGGAAATACGTGCAATGAAAGTTCCGACAAAAGGTGCCCATGCTATCCACCATGCCCAGTAAAAGACAGTCCATGCACCACCCCATCCTTCAGCTCCGGTTCCTGCTGGATCGGTCCAAAATGACATCTGCAAAAGGTTCTGCAAATATCCACCAACAGAAGTAGTGAACATTTCAAGTATGAACAAGGTTGGCCCAAGGACAAAAATGAGCACCATTAAAAGGCCTGCAACTGTAAGATTGATCTGACTGAGCCACTTGATACCTCGATCAATACCAGATGCTGTAGAAATTATAGCCAGTAAAGTGACCACAAATATGATTCCAAGCCACAGATTAGGACCACTTACATATCCGAATAGTTCCTCAAGTCCTGCTCCGATTTGCATAACACCGAGACCAAGAGTTGTGGCTATACCAAAAAGAGTTGCAAGTACACCAATAGTATTAACTGTTATTCCCCACTTCCCACTGATACCGTCCTGACCCAGAATTGGTTCAAGGGTTGAGCTTAGCATCATAGGCAAGCCCTTCCTGTAAGAGAAATAGGCAAGTGAACCAGCAATGATCGAGTATATTGCCCATGGATGGAAACCCCAGTGGAAGAAAGAGTACCTCATAGAAGTATACACAGCTTCAGAACTTTGTGCCTCTCCATAGGGTGGCCATATGTAATGCCATATTGGTTCTGAAACACCCCAGAAAAGCAATCCAATTCCCATTCCACAGCTGAAGAGCATGGCAAACCAGGATATATTTGAATAAGCAGGTTTCTCATAATCGCCCCCCAGTTTCACCTCGCCTATTGGGCTTAGCATCAAAAACACGACCATAATTAGAAAAATGCTGGCTCCAAGCATGAATGACCATCCAAGGTTAGCTACCATCCAGGCAAAAGCTACACTCATGTATTCACCAAATGTCTCAGTATACAGTGTGCCAACCAGCACAAATGATAAAGCTAGAAATAATGACACCAGCAATGTAGGTGTCCTCAAAGTATCAGAAAACTCAGTGAGTCCTTTTTGCATTCGTCTCATATATATACCTCCGGATAAAGTTTAAACCACATTATCTATAAAGATGTGAATTGTAATGAATGTTAAAAGAGAAAATCCCCATAAAAAAACCAATCCTAAATTGATCTGACAAACATACTTTATTGATTCTTTTATAATATCTAATATTAAGAGCTCCATTTACAAAAAGCTCAATGAAATATCTTTCAGGATATTTATCAAGCTTCTAACTACTTGGTAATTAATGAACAAAGCTGTATACAAGATGTATATAAGGTGTAGATAAGGTGTGTGTAATATATTTACATCGATATATATTTAATTGAGCATATAACTGTTGTTCATTGATATTACAATAGAATATAGTAATCCTATATAAGTTTTTATCAGATATTGATATAAGGAATTAGATAATAGAATAATGCACTAGAGGTATCCTAAATGTCAAATGTATATAAGTATTTAAGAAAATCCTTTTCAGGTGAGGAAAAAGAAGAGAAAGACCATGATATGGATGTTTTGAAAATATCCCATGAACTTGCTGAATATTATCAGATCGTACATGACGAAGATGTCTTCGTACCACATGATGTAAATATGGCTGATGCTGTTTTCTCAGCCGCTATTGAACTTTTGACAAGTGTTGGCATATATTGTAAAGATACAGGAAGAACCATACCGGTCAATCATGAAG
The DNA here is from genome assembly GCA_003565715.1 of Methanosarcinaceae archaeon. Lineage (GTDB taxonomy): Archaea > Halobacteriota > Methanosarcinia > Methanosarcinales > Methanosarcinaceae > Methanolobus. The sequence continues at coordinate 9,216 of PXAV01000106.1, read as the reverse complement.
AGATACTCAGGGCTTTGGCAACACCTAACAATCTTGAGATAGGAAGATTCAAAGAAAGGATTAAGGTTGTTAACAGGATGATGATGGATTGCCAGCCACCTGTGATAATAGGAGGACCTATGGGAGGGAAGGTTTCCGAAAAGAACTACCTTAACGTACACATAAGTTCTGCTATCGAGCCTATTGTTCAGGGGATCTATGCAGGTGACATGCAAAGTATCAGAGGAGTCACCATGAGAAGTCAAAGCCCTGAGGAAATGTTTGTGGCCCTTGAAGAGGCAAGGTTTCAGAGACTTGCAACAAAAATAGCCGAGAGAGAAGGGCTTACTTTGTTAGGGCCCGTAACCCCTGGAATTTCACAGGCAAACATGCTGGTATCATCAAATGAGCTATATTCAAAGAACGATATTCAGAAAGTTAAGCATCCAGGAGATATGAAAACTGATTTTGAAGTATTCTATAACTCCATCTTCCACCAGGAACATGGGAACAATTATCTTAGCTCGCAATATCCTTTACTTGGCGGCGAAAGTATAAAAACTGCAGAAGGACTTGCAATTGTCGATGTTGCAGAGACCATACAGTCAAGACTGGTTACGAGTGCAAACTTGCACGCATCCGGAGCAATAGACAAAGATACCAACGCCTCATCCTCAAAGGATATAATCTGGGCATCTAACATATCCTCACTTGCAATTTCTCGTAATATGAACCACCCCACAGCAAGGTATCACTGGAATATTGCGGGGTGCTGCACTGATATGATGTTCTATGAAACTGCAGCCCAGGCAATCGGAGATACAGTTTGTGGCAGAGAGATACTTATAGGACCCGTAGGAGGAAGAGGAACAAAAGCAGATCACTCATGCGGACTGGAATCAAGGTTCATGGGAGACATTAGCAGATTGTGCCTTAAAATGGATCTGGCTGAGGCAAATGATATGGTATCCATGTTTTATGGCAAATATGAGGACAGGTTAGCAGATGCTCCTGAAGGGCAAGGTTTTGAAGAGTGCTACATAGTGGATTCAAAATATGACATGAGACCAAAAGATGAGTATATGGAGCTATATTCCAAGATAATTGCAGAGATAGATGAGTGTTACTAAAAACACTCTTTTTCATAAAATTCATAGATATTGAATTACATATTATGAGACGGTCAGATAATAACGGAATAAAAAATCATCGTTGTCGTAAAAGCACAAATTTCAAAGCATTAAACATTTTTGCGAGGAGATTTTATCATTTGATTGGTGTTTTTTACCAAACATGCTCTATATTTAGGCTTAGATTTCATAAATCATCTCATTTTCTTCTATTTCAAGATAATATCCTACAGCTAAGCCACACATTTTTATAAATATTTTGAGATTACTGTAATTCCATTTAATAATGCCTGAATATCTGGATTCTCTTTTCCCCAGAACTTTGCTCATTCCAGTCCATGGAGTCTTTTCATTTCTCCTTGTTTTGGTTCGATATCCGCCCCATTTTGTAAAGTCACACTCGCAACAATGATTTTTTTGAAATAATACCTAAGTGTGCTTTTATGCTTGTCATAATATGAGATCATTATCCTGTGACCTGCAGGACATGCAACACCCGACTCATGCATGATAAACTTTGATTGTGAGTAATGATCACTATATGTATTTGCATCTTTACTTAATGGTGCTATAATAAAACATCTCTTTTTAATAGTTCAAACCGATTTACAGCACTAACATATCCATGGCAAGGAGTCTTCAACTTTAAAAAATAACCAAGTACTAATTTTTATCATCCTGTAAATCCTTCAAGGAAGAGGTTTTAAAATTTTTATCTGCACATGATCATAAAGTTGTGATCGTAGGGACAGGACAGGACAAAATCAAATGATCAATGGTTTGTGTAGAGAACATTGAAGAAAATGCACATGAATTTACAAAAAAATAGGTCTTTAAGTGATGGCCTTTTAGATACCTACATAGAAAATAAAAAAGCGCCGAGGGGGGGATTCGAACTCCCGAGGGGCGGATGCCCCACAAGCTTTCCAGGCTTGCGCCCTACCGCTAGACTACCTCGGCACATGCTTTACTCTGGGTTACTATGCCAACCTTGCGGATAAGTGCCAGCATCCATTAATACTCTTTCGGTCGCGGCTGCAATTCCATGCTTGTTAAGGAGAATATCATCAGTATCCATAAGGGATTTACATAAAGCCACTGCCTCTCCTTTTAAAGAGAAGAGACATATATCATCATCTTTTTTGATATTAGAGCTAAGACTTAGTATTCCGGGCAGAGCAATTGCCGCACCTTGACATATAGCATCAATAGCACTGTCCCTGATTATGACCTTAGGAAGATGTGACAATCCTTCCTCCATAGGCCTTACAGCAAGGCGCAGGAACGTTTCATCATTATCTTCCTCCCAGAAGACATAGGCATCCTTTAATTCCTGGAGGTTCACAAGTGTTTCCTCTTTGAATGGACCTGTTTTTGTCCTTCGAAGCTCCTGCATATTAGCGCCGCATCCGATTGCAACACCTATATCATGACATAGTTTTCGCATATAGGTTCCAGCCTCACATCCAACTCTCATAAGGACCATCTTTTCATTTACCTCAATGACCTCAATGTAATAGATGTTCCTCACACGCACAGCCCGCTTCACCGCAGATACTATTGGAGGAAGCTGAAAAATAGGACCCTGGAAATCCTTACATACTTTTATAACTTTTTTTTCAGGAACTTCATTATGTAAAGCCATAAGGCAGATGTATTCTTTCCCGGATAGCCTGAGAGCCGAGACCGCCTTTGTGGCTTTTCCAAGCATTATTGGTAACACACCAGTAACAACCGGGTCCAGGGAGCCAGAATGTCCTGCCTTTTTCAGTTCAAGTATGTCTTTGACCCAAGCAGTTACTTCATGGCTAGTAGGACCTGTAGGCTTATCAAGATTTACAACGCCCATATCTATGTATTCCCTGATTGGACGCTTGTATGGCACACAGCCATGATGAGGATTTGTCGTTGCATATGCTTTATGCACTAATTCGCTTTCATTTTCATGGGGAATGATATCAGGGTGCATAAATACCACCAATTAAGTATTATACTTTATAAGAAAAAGTGTTTATAGCACATGAAATAATCTCTGTTATATGGAACTGATCCCATTTTTCAGAATCTATCACAAGGTCGTAAACTGAAAGATCATTTATATCTATACCGTATATTGTCCTGTACCTTATAGCTTCAGAAGCTTCCCGCTCTATAGTTTCCTTGAGCTTCGCATCAAAGGAACCTTCCTCCCTGCTTACTATCCTTTTAACACGGACATCTACAGGAGCTTTGATCCATATCCTCAGAGGCTTAGATGCCATGTGACCTGCAAGCCTGCCTTCAAGAACGATATTATCATTTGTTTGTGCTATATCTTTCTGCATCTCATCGATCTTCAGATCAATGCTATCATCGGATTCAGCAAGAGCACCGAATTCTGCCAGCGTCATACCATATTCTTTTGCAAGGGAACGGAAGAGCTCTCCTGCAGATACAACCTTGAGTCCGTGTTTTTGTGAAAGTAGCCGGGATACAGTACTTGTACCACTTCCCGGCAGGCCACTAATAGTCAGTAACAATTATACTCCACCGACATCAAGAGCCTTTCGGATCAGCTGACTTATAGCCAATGAGGCAATGAAGTACCAGAATATCCAGTACTGGAACGGTCCCCAGATAGGATCAATAAGCAACTGCTGCCCCCAGAAGGGGAACACAAATGAAGCAGCTTCATGCGTCTGAATATAAAAGTAAGCCCACATAAAGAGCGGCAAAGATATAATACTTATGTAGATCATTGGCTTGAACTGTTGTTTGGACATCTCAAGCTGATCATGCATCATTTTTGAGCGTTCTCCCTCCATTTTATTCAGCAGAGCAGTATTGTTTGAAAGCTGGGCCTCACGGAACTCCTTCTGGAAAAGCTTCATCTTTTGCTGTGTATTACGCATAAGCTCCCAATCTATCATATATTTCTGTATAAGTGTTGCATATAATGCAGTAAAGGATGCAAGTATGAACAGGACTATATGGAAGTTACTTTCCCCAAACATCGATACAACAGGATTCATGATAACCGTTATCGATTGGCCTACAGAGTCCCTGAATTCCTGACCAAGTATCAATATACCTATCATTAAGGACAGACCTAAGGCCAGCAGCACATGATCCAGTTTTTTCTTGAATTCGTCATTCACCAAAGAAAAGCCTCTTTTTCAGTCACTTACTTATATTGATCCATTATTCTGCATATCTGAGAAAATACAGACTCTACTGAGCCTGCTCCATCTACATTAACGATTAATCCCATATCTGTATAATAGTCTATCAAAGGCTTTGTCTTATCATTATATACAGCAAGTCTTTGACGAATGACCTCTTCCATGTCATCTTCTCTTTGATAAAGATCATTGCCACATACATTACAGTATCCCTCCTTTTGTGGAGGATTGAAGGCAATGTGATAGCTTTCACCACAATTGCAACTTCTGCGACCAGAAAGCCTTTTCACAAGCTCTTCATCGCTCACCTCGATATTGACAACAGCATCCAGCGGTTTGCTTATCTGTTCAAGGATCCCACGCAATGCATCTGCCTGTGGGACGGTCCGTGGATAACCGTCCAGAATATAACCACTCACGCAATCCGGTTCTGAAAGCCTGTTACTGATGAGACCTATAAGGACCTCATCAGGCACAAGTTCACCTTTATCCATATACTTCCTGGCTCTAATACCAAGGTCAGTACCCTCACGGACGTTTGCCCTCAGTATATCACCTGTTGATATGTGCGGAATAGTGTAATGCTTTGCTAATTCTTTTGCCTGGGTGCCTTTGCCGGCACCCGGTGGGCCAAATAGTACAACATTCATGGTCTAGCTCCTTTATATTATTCCTTTCCAAAGAAAGACCTTAGCATTGGATGCATTTCCATCATCTGTTCAGAGGCTATATCCTCATACATTCTGTAAGTTATACTTACCGCAAGCAGAAGACCAGTACCTCCTGCTGCTCCAAGAGTACCAAGCAGGCTTGCAACAAGTGTCAAAAGACCAATTATGGCACCACCGATAATGGTAACTTTGGGAATGTATCTTATCATAACCTTTTCAATACTTCCTATATTCCTTCTAAAGCCCGGTATCTGCATTCCGGAGTTAAATATCTTCTTAGCCGTTGGTTTTGCACCCATTCCTGTCGTTTCTATCCAGAACACAGCGAATATCATACCACCCACTATCAGGAAGAAGGCATCAACAAACACATGCATTCCTATCTGCCAGACAGAGGGCACAGGAGCACCCAGACTTGTGAATGTCTCCCTAACAAGGAAAGGTATCCAGTCATTGGGACTGTTGATGGGGGCAGTATAATACATTAGGCCATTGATAGGCGTTGAGCCCTCAAATTCACCAAGGAATTTAATTCCTCTGCTATCAAGCACAAGCCCGATCATCTGAATATTTGCCTGCAGTGCCCTTACAAGGATCATTGGAAGTACTGATGCATATATCAACTTTACAGGGAACTTGCCCCTGGCACCTCTGACAGCACTGTGGGCCAGTGGTATCTCAATGCGGGTACTTTCAGCAAGCACAACGAACAGGAAGATCACAACAGTAGTCACCAGAGCAAGCAAACCACCTGTTAAAAGCATAAAGATGATACCTTCACCGGATAACAGAAAGTCTGAGTCAACATTCCTTATAATGTAGAACCATTTTGGAATCACACCTGCAGGCATTCCTGTTCCGTCTGGCACCCAGTTTATCAAACCCGTAACTATCTGCTGGGAAACACCAGCCACAATGAAAAGACCAACACCAGAGCCTATACCCCACTTGGAGACTACCTCGTCCATGAAGAGTATCAATATACCACCTATACATATCTGGATAAACAGAAGGAATGTTACTACCCCTATGTCTACACCTAAAGCAGCTGCAAGCGATGCGTCCGGAAGGACGAAACCACCAATGATATGCGGAAGAGCTTCAAGTACTGTCATTACAATGACCAGTGACTTCTGTGCACCCTGGAAGAATGCCTGATCCCTTGGGTCAGACAGATCAAGATTGATAACATTAGAACCAACCAAAAGCTGAAGGACAATGGATGCTGTAACTATTGGACCTATACCAAGAAGCATCAAAGACCCTGAAGCTCCGGCAAAGAACGCTCTATAGGCCTCGAAAAGATCTATCGAATCCTCTGACAATCCAAACAGCGGTATATTTGCAAGCACAAAATAAAGCATGAGAATACCCAGAGTCCACATAAGCTTACTTTTAAAGTGGACATGCCCCTCCGGACTTGCTACCGCAGGTAATCTAGCAAAAATCGGTTCTAAACTATCTCTAAGACTCATTGATTCCACCCTTTGAATGGAAGATCCATGCAATTGTTAGGTAAAGTAGAGCTAAATAGATTTTAACATTTATAAATATACACCCTTCAATTGCTCAAACATAAAATAAAACAGGTAATGCCATTTTGGCATTACTCACTCATCTCGGTGCAAGAACCACCTGCACTTTCAATCTTTTCCTTTGCACTGGCAGAGAATTCAACTGCTGTTATGGAAAGTTTCTTTGAGACCTTACCTGAGCCAAGTACTTTCTCAATATCAAGAACACCAAGGTCCATAATATAGGTATCGTCCTGCAGCTCTGCAAAACCGTCTTCTACAAGCTGATCTGCAAGCTCATCAAGCTCACCTACATTAACAATTGAAGTATCTCTTAGCATCTTTAAAGGTCTTGTGAATCCCCTTTTGTGCCCACGGGTGTAACCAAGTTGCAGAGCCCGGGTTGAATGGTGTTTATTCTCACCACATCTGCCCCTTCCACCACGGTTACCTGCACCACGCCTGTTCTTTGAGGTGCCGCCACCACATGTACGTGAACCTCTGAATTTCTTTGTGTTGTTTTTATTACTGGTCATGGCATTACCTCATTTTCTTTAGCAGTTTATTGATATTCTCGCCATGATTACCCAGTACACCGCCCTGCTGAGCACTCTTTTTGATACCAGCATGTCCTTTTCTTGGTGGGTGGAGCCTGAATACGGGCTTAAGTTTTGGAACATCACTAATGTTTGCTTTGCCTTCACAGATAGCTTCCGCCAATGAACTGATAGAATTATAATCAGTGTTCTGTGCAACATATTCATCAGTCAGCTTGATGTCACCTTCAAGCATACCACGGTTGTTTAGCATCTCTGTAAGGGTATCCGGATCGATGACTCCGTATGCAACATAGTCCTTAACCTTCTGGATCATGCCTAAGTTATTTGGAGTGTCGTTTAGAAGAACACAGTGATTTATCCTGTTCAAACGAAGCATTTTCATGGTGTCCCTGATAGATCCCCTTACGTCCACATTACCACGTAATCTTACCAAAGCGTACATTTCAAGCCTCCTTTCTAAGTTGTGCAGGAACTCTTACTGTACCGGTATTCTCCAGTGCATTGAAAGTAGCCTTTGCAAAGTTCAGAGTAGTCCTTGTAGTACCCTCAGTCCTTGTCCATACATCCTTGATGCCTGCTTTTTCAAGCACTTTTCGGGCAGTGTCACCTGCAGCAAGACCAAGGCCACGTGGAGCTGGTTTTAGCTCTACTATCACACTTCCGGCTTTTCCACGTACCTCAGAGGGTACAGTGTGTTCAAGTCCGCATGCACATTCCCATGAGCCACAGCCTCTTCCTACCCTGATGATATTTATCTTTGCATTGCTGATAGCTTTCCTGATAGCGGGGCCTACCTGAACATCCTTTGCCTGTCCAAGACCAACAAAGCCGTTTCCATTGCCGACAATTACCGTTGCTCTGAACTTTACACGACGGCCTGAGTCGGTCATCCTCTGGACCATGTTGATATCAAGAACCTCATCCTCAAGATCAGGTAAAAGGATATCGATAATATTGGATTCCCTTATAGGCAGACCTGACCCTATTACCTCGTCCATTGAAGTGATCTGTCCTTCCTGAACGAGTGTTCCAAGCCTTGTCTGTGGAACCCATTCTTTTTCGTATTCATATGCCATATAATCACCTAGTTGAACTCTGCAGAGATCTTTTCCCTGACTGCATCAAAAATTTCAGGCAGGTTTGAACCTTCCATATACTCTGCTATGTGTTCACCTCTGATCCTCTCATCTGAAGGAAGAACAGATGAATTATGAGGTATCTCGAATCCTGCATCAACTATACCTTTCAAAGTTGCATAAACGCGTGATCCAGAGGTTGATGCCTGAAGTCCAAGGTCAAGGACTCCGTATTCATACCCTTTGTTCAGTGCCCGGTATCCGAAAAGCAGACCGGTAAGATACGCAGCTGTTGTGTTTCTACTTGATGCATTGTATCCATACTTTTCAAGCTCTTTTGAAACTGCAGATGAAAGGGTTATGTCCCCTTCTGAACCTGGAGCTACAAGCTGGACCTTCATGTGCCTTGAACTCTTGCGTACAACTACACGGTCCTCCTTTGAAAGAAGCAACCTGAGCCTCTGGTGGTAATCAGTACGCCCTTCCCTTCGTCGCCTGAAAGCGACCTTATATCTGGGTCCTGTTGCCATAATTAACTCCTCCGATAATTATGTATATATTGTCTCATCGACTATTCCTCATGTTTTATGAGCTTTTCTGACTCAAGGTGCGCCTTAAGGTGAGCAACACTTCTGTATTCGCCACCTTTTGCCTTGCGGTAGACCTTACAATAAGTAGATCTGTCAAGGGAGCCATCCTCACGCATCTGTTTAAGTTCTTTCCTGAGGGCACGGATTTTCTTCATCCATTGCTCCTTACGAGGATTGCGCGCACCCTGCCTACCCTTTCTCTTACCATGCCCTTTACGGTGGCCATACTTACGCTTGGCATCTCTTATCCTTGCACGACCACGGCTTATACCTTTAACAGGTACGGCCTTGATACTTCCTGCATCTATGAGCTCACGGACATCGGCCCTTGTAATAGCAACCGCTATTTCAGATGATGCAAGGGGATCCATCCAGACCTTGTGGTATCCGCAATCCATTATTTCAGAAGCTATTCTTTTTTGGTTAGAAAGATCTGTCATTTCACTCACTCCTTGTAGGATTGAGGACCTTTAAGGAAAGCTCTCCAGCTTTTTCCTCAATGAGTGTCTTTTTCCTCTGGCCAACCTTTGCAGCT
>PXAV01000104.1 GCA_003565715.1 Methanosarcinaceae archaeon | reverse complement strand
TGATGAGAAAAATCTTCTCTGCGCATTTCTTTCCAAACAGCCGGGAGCAAAAAAAGTAATCACCAGGTCAGATTGCTCAGACTACATATCAATGTTTGAAATGGTTGGAGTGGACAGTGCAGTAAGCCCAAGACAGGCCACCATCAAGAAAATACTTAAAATGACATTTGGTGAGATTATTGAATCCATCGCAACCATTGAAGGTGAGAAGATTGAAATAGTGGTGTACACTGCCAAAAATACCTCTAAAATAGTTGGAAAACCCTTAAAAATTATAAAATCCCACCCGGTGCAATTGTGAGTACTGTTGTCAATGAAGAAGAAATTATAATCCCACATGAAGAGTACATTATAAAGGAGTAGGACAGGGTAGTTGTGTCTGCTCTGCAATCGTCTCATGATGACGTAGAAAGATTAGTTAGGGCATAAGTAATAAAAAAGACTGCAAAAACATATATCGTCAGGTTAAACCTGTATCTTAAAGCCCATGGATAAAGGCAGCGATCCTCTCAAGTGCTTTTTCTATATCTTCCCTGGAGGTTGCATATGAGCATCTAAGAAAACCATCGCCTGCTTGCCCAAATACATTACCTGGTATTGTTACTACCTTCTGTTCGTTAAGGAGACGCTCTGCAAACTGCTCGGAAGTCAGCCCGGTCTTTTTGATGGATGGGAAGGCATAAAAAGCTCCCTTGGGCTCAAAGCATTCAAGTCCGATCTTGTTCAGGCCACTTACTATAAGATGGCGTCGGCGATCATAGTCCCGCACCATCTTCTGCATTTCACTGCTACCATTCTGAAGGGCTTCTATGGCACCTATCTGGGCTGTGATGGGAGCACAGAGCATAGAATACTGATGTATAAGCATCATAGCACTGATCACCTTTGATGAGCTCAGTGCGTAAGCCAACCTGAAGCCGGTCATTGCATATGCCTTGGAAAAACCATTAAGAAGAATAGTCCTGTCACGCATGCCTTCCAGAGAGGCAAAACATGTGTGTCCGCCATTATATGTAAGACAGTCATAAACCTCATCGGATATTACCATTATATCATGCTCACATACGACATCAGCAATTTGTTCAAGGTCCTCCCTGCTCATAGTAGCGCCTGTGGGATTGTTAGGGTAATTCAGTATAACTGCTTTGGTCCTATCGCTTATGACAGCCTCAAGCTCCTCTGGCATCAGCCTGAAACTGTTCTCCTCTTTTGTAGAGACAACTACAGGTACCCCACCTGCAAACATAACAGATGGCACATATGCAACATATGATGGCTGCACAACAATTATCTCATCACCTGGATTTGTTATAGCCCTTATAGCTATATCAAGGGCCTCACTGACACCTGAAGTAACAAGTACTTCGGAGGAAGGATCATAGTAAACTTTATACTTTGTAGAAAAATGTGTGGATATTTCCGACCTAAGCTCCATTAGGCCATAGTTTGATGTATATGAGGTTTCTCCACATTCCAGTGAATGGATACATGCTTCCCTTATGTGCCATGGAGTAACATGGTCAGGTTCTCCCACCCCAAGGGATATTATGTCATCTATACCCGACGCGAGATCAAAATAGCGCCTTATACCTGATGGAGGCACTTTTTCCATTACATCCGCCACGAAGTTAGAAGGTGTGCATGCCTTTCTCATATATTATACATCCTGTATGTTCATACATACTGGCCTGACAGAAATCAGGGAGTTACCGGCAGACGGGTCAACTGCTCTTTTTCATAGAGGATCACACCATCCTCCTTGTATGTCTTAAGAACAAAATGTGTTGCCGTATGTTGTACCTGATCAAGGGTTGAGATCTTCTCTGCCACAAAGAAAGCAACTTCTTTCATTGACTTGCCAGATACTGTAAGTGATAGATCGTACTGGCCTGATAGCAAGCGTACAGAACGAACCTCTGGGAACTTGTACAGGCGTTCAACAAGGTTCTGATATCCTTTTTTCCTTTCGAGGGTCACCTTAAGCTCAATGACAGCATAGACGTTCTCATCACCAGTCATATCCCAGTCAATTACGGTCTTGTACTTACGTATGATACCAGACTTTTCCATTTCCTGTATCCTTCTGCTGACCTCGTCCTTGTCAAGTCCTGTAAGGGTCGCTATCTTCCCGTGATCAAGCCTTGCATCCTCCTCAAGGCATTCCAGGATGTGACGTGTTTTTTCATCCATACTTAGCAACCCTTCTCTTCAGAAAATAAAAAATAGATATGCCTTTCAGTCGAGCAATGTAGCGTTGACCACACCATCCTGACCAGGACGGCTTGTCACCTTTGCACTACCAAGAGGTGTCTTTATAACGGATCCTTTTGTAAGGATGTTACGCCTGACGTAGTGTTTATTTGCAGAGTTGCCGGAAACTGTTTCAATCGTTGTCTGCTGGGTTTTTCCTGTTGAGTCGGTGACATTTGCAGTATTGCACTGAAGCAGTCGTACTTTCCTGTTTCCGCCTCTTGTTGCAACGTTCTTTCTCTTTGTATCGTTAACGTGGGTCTCAGCTGATTCTCTTCCAATCTCGTATTTCCTTTTTCCACAGGAAGTCTTTAGTTTAGAACCCGTGTATTTCCTTCTGGATCTGCCTTGCCATTTCATGATATATCCTCTCTATGATAATTGTATGAATATAATGGGACAACTGAAAAGTCCTCTTTTCTGAATATATTTTTTGTCCTTGTGTTTTTTAAACCTGTTATGATTTATGGACGTTCCTTTAATAATAAGATGTTATATGAAGTTTTCGAGTGGCAAAATAAAAGTATCCTGGTAAGTATCATGTATTCAAAAGACAAAATATTCCATTATCATCTGTATATATGCGTAACCAACCTTGTGTTCATTCGAAAAAGTTGATCCATTATACTAAATGGTCCCAGGGATTGCAATCCTTTTGAACAATATCTGCCATAGAAAATTCATAAATAATTATAGAACTTATACAGATGTATGTTTCGTGTAACTTTTCTTGGGACAGGAGGGGCTCTGCCAACTCCGCATCGTAATCCTTCTGCCATAATGATCAACAGAGAAGGAGAACTGATATTATTTGATTGTGGAGAAGGCGCACAGCAACAGATGATGCGTTCAAAGACCGGAATGAAGGCATTGTCATCAATATTCATAACCCACTTCCATGCAGACCATATGCTTGGAATACCTGGGCTCATACAGACAATGTCATTCCATGGAAGAACAGAACCTCTAAAGATATATGGACCACACTGGATCCATGAATTTGCAAGGATACTCAGCGCCTTAGGATACTACAAATTGCGTTTTGACGTAAATCCCATAGAACTAAAGCCCGGTGATATAGTCAAAAGAGATGAATATTCCATTATGGCATTAAGGACAGAGCACAGCGTACCAAGCATCGGTTATGCACTTATAGAGGACCCAAGGGTCGGAAGATTTGACCGCCAGAAAGCTATAGAACTTGGCATCCCCCCGGGACCACTTTTTGCAAAGCTGCATAAAGGGGAGTCTGTTGAAGTAGAAGGAAAAACAATACATTCAAGTGATGTAGTGGGAGATAGCCGTCCTGGAAGAAAAGTTGTCTATTCTGGAGATACCAGGCCATGCAGGGATGTGCTTGAGGCCAGTGTAGATGCTGACCTGCTGATACATGACGCAACCCTTGCAAGCGATCAACAGGAATGGGCAGTGGAATCCATGCATACAACCGCAAAGGAAGCTGCAGATCTGGCAGCAAAAGCAAAAGTATTAAAACTTGTGCTTACACATATCAGCTCCCGATACTCAGATGATACCACTACTCTATTGAAAGAGGCAAGTGAAGTATTCAACAATGTAGTAGTGGCTGAGGACCTCATGGAAATAGACATACCTTTCAGATGCAGTAGATGATGTTAACTCAAATATTTGCCTTTTTGATATCATCTAAGTGTTACTTTGATATTGTTCTTGAAAAGTTTTACAGAAAGGTCCAGTCAAGTTTCCGATCCTCAGAGTCATACAGGGATACTTCCATTTTCATCTCCTCAAACTCCTGCGCAAGACGCTTTACACCTATATACAGAATATCACCAGGTGCATAATTGAAGCCTTCTGCCTGAACCTTACCAAAATATACACGTCCACCAGATCCGCTCTCTTCAACAACGACTCCTTTCCACCTCAGGGTATCGATCACATTGATGATAACACATTCAAACCTGTCGTTCTCATTTACCTCAGACATAGAACACCGGTATATTTCAAGCCTTTAAAATGTTTTCCTCAGATATACATCCTGTCTGCATTTGAAGAAGTCTGAACATGTTTTAACTTCCTGACAGAAGCAAGCAGATCATCCTGGGTCACATATTCCCTGTCCTCTATGATTACATTGTGAAGTGCTGTCTTAAGCACCTTTGATACAATATCCCTTCCTGAAAGACCTTCTGTCAATTTAGCTATCAACTGAAGGTCGATATCTTTAGCAGGCACAGGAAATGTCTGTATATTTGATTCAATGATCTTTAAGCGCTCCTTTTCATCAGGAAGTATAAACTCGATCTCTTCCTCAAACCTACTCCTTACGGCGGGGTCCAGAGTATCGTTTCTGTTTGTTGCACCTATAGTACACACCCCAAAACGCTCGACTATTCCATCCATTTCCGTTAGAAGGGAATTTACTATCTCTGCAACGTCCCCACGCAGTTCCTGATGCCTGCGGTCAAGTGCAATAGCATCCAGTTCATCGATGAATATGATACAAGGAGCCATCTCCTGAGCACGATCATAAAGCTGGTGTATCTGTCTGGCCCCCTCACCAACGAACTCTCCTATGAGCTCTGTGGCCTTTACAGGAATTATTGGGACATGAGCCTTGTTTGCAAGCGCTTTTGCAAGCATGGTCTTACCTGTACCAGATGGTCCAAAGAACAGCACGTTCCTTGGAGCCCATTTACCAAACTTTTCAGGAGCTTCAAGAAAACGTTCGATGAGCCTGCATTTCCTGCGTGCATTCTGCTGTCCAATTACATCATCAAATGTCACATCGCTCCTGAATTCAACAGTGGGAACACTGCTTACGAGGATATCCCTTACAAGTATATGGGTATTCTTCCCAATAACAGACCCAGGTGGGTCAACATCTGTTACCTTATAGGCAAAGTCCGGATACATCCGTCGATCGAACAGATAATCCCCTTTATGAGCCCTGTAACCTTTCCATTGTTCTCTTGCATAGTGTTCAAAAACTCCGGGATCGGAGATCTCAGGATACTCATCAAGTACGCTTTCCATTGGATAACCCGCAGGTTCAAGAACAAGGAACTCAGCATTAAATCCTGATGGTTCCTGAATTGTTTCCCTGTTTGATTTCTGACTTGTTTTCTGAACAGTCCGTGTTATATTTACCATCTCTTTTATCTGCTATTACTAAATGAATAATGAGAACTATTAAACCTAACCCATGGACATATCCTTTATACCAACTATTTAGAGAAATGTTTCGCGTATCTATTACTTCAGTTATCTTATCATTTTTGTTCTAAAGATAGTAAGTATGACTTTTTAAGCTACTATTGCCTCATAAGTAAAAGGGCTATTGTTTGATATTAGAGAACGCGAAAGACGAATAATAAATATACTATTGTCACTATATATGTATCATATATGAAAATAGAGCCTTTTATATCCGGCACTAACATCAGCAGAGTTGTCAATACAGTATTCCTGTTAATAGTCTGTATATTCGGATTTTTATTACTTGCACCTTTTGTCATAATAAAGGATACAAGTTCCATGATCATCAGTTCAGCTCTTGTAACCTTAACCTTCATTGTAATAATCTATGCCAGCAACCATATAGATAAGAAAAGCAAAGATCTTGAATCAAAAGTTAACGAGCTTGAGCAACTTGTTGAGGAAAATGCAAAGATAGAGGACATGATATCCTCATTCATATCAATGTTCATTGAAACAAAAGATATTGACGGTGCTATACACAGGGCACTTGAAAGGACAACAGAACTTTGCAAAGCTGAAGGAAGTTACCTGGTCTATTTTACAGACGATCATACGCACTATATCTCGCACAGGTGGAAAACCAAGGAATATAAAAGAGAAATAAGTTATTTTGAAAAGCACGGTTTTTCAGGCTCACATTTAATCAGTGAAAAACTGAAGAAAAATCAATGTGTTTTCTCCCCGGCAAAGAACAAAGAATCAAATAGATTCACAAAGGAGGATAATGTATTTGCATCTTTATTGCAATGCCCGTTTATTGCAATGCCTGTTGAATCAAATGATGATATAGTCGCTTCAATGGTAATTGAGAATCACTCGATTGACAAAATCAACTATAAAGAATATAAACAAAAGCTCAAGATGATGTCAGAACTTATAAGCATGGCTTTAAATCACAGAAGATTCCTCAATGACCTTGAGCTTTTTAGAAATCTTATCGACAGATCAAATGATTTCATTTTTATGATAGACGTCGAAAGTAGCTCCATAATAGACGTTAATGAAACTGCATGCTATGAACTTGGATATACCCGGGATGAGATACTTGAAATGAGAAGTGACGAAATAAGAGAGCTTTTCAAAGAGAGCTTCTGGGACAAGGAGTTTAAAGAGATAGTAGGAGATAGGTATCTTGACCCGGAGAAGATCCTCAAAAGAAAAGATGGAAGCACACTTCCTGTAGAGCTTAATGTAACTTTCTCGACCCAGGACGGGCACAATTATGTCATTGCGGTTGTGCGTGATATTACAAAACGTAAAGATGTAGAGAACATACTTACAAAAACAAAAGAGGTCATGGAGCTGGCACTTGAGGGAGCCGATCTTGGAATGTGGGATTGGAACCTCAGAACAAATGAAATTATGTACAACCAACGCTGGTCCAGGATGCTGGGTTACGCTCCGGAAAGTGTAGAACAGGACATGAGAGCCTGGAAAGAATTGATACATCCAGATGACCTTGGTAACCTTAACGAGAATATAAGAATGCACCTTATTGGTGAGACTGACTTCCTTGAATCTGAATTCAGAATGAAGAACAGTAAAGGTACATGGCAGTGGATACTTGCCAGAGGTAAACTGACAGAATGGGACAGCAATAACAAACCTTTCAGAATGACCGGAACAACAATGGACATTAACGATAGAAAAAAAGCTGAAGAGGAGCTTAGACATTCAAATGAGCTAAAAGACCTCTTCACAGACATCATGCGGCATGACCTCCTAAACCCTGCAGGCAATGTAAAGGGATATTCAGAAATACTGATGGAAAGAGAAAATGACACAGG
>PXAV01000173.1 GCA_003565715.1 Methanosarcinaceae archaeon | reverse complement strand
TGTATATAAAAGCAACAACGATAAAGAAAGATTTTACATTGTACAGTTTGATGGTCCTTTACGTAAGGAGTGGAAAGATGATGTTATTAATGCCGGTGCTGAGTTCTTTGATTATATACCAAACAATGCTTTTGTACTGAGAATGAATGGAACTGATAAAAACAAGGTAACATCTCTTCCACATGTGCGCTGGGTAGGTGAGTATCTTCCCGAATATAAAATGTCACCATTATTATCTGAACCAGACAATCAACCGGCCCTGTTATCATCATCAGGTATCGAATATCTGGACCTTATAGTTGTTCCTTTTGATCCTGAAGATAATGAAATGATCATGGAGAAAATAGCTTCATTTGGTGGAAAAAAGCCAGTTATATATGGAACGGATATGAGGGTTATAATAGCTTCTGACAGACTGGATAATATCCTGTCAATAGAAGGTATCTGCTGGGTAGAACAATATTCAGAACCAGTTCTTTTTAATGATGCGGCTACAGGTATTATAAATGTAAATCCTGTGCATGTTTATCCGGGATTGAAGGGACATGGACAAATAGTTGCTGTATGTGATACAGGACTTGACACAGGTGTCAATGACGGATCAATCCATGCTGATATAAGGAGCAGCATAGTAGAAATTATCGATTACTCCGATGATGGTGCTCAGGACTTTGATGGTCATGGTACACATGTGGCAGGTTCGCTTATTGGAGACGGTTCAATGTCAGAGGGTTTATATGTGGGGTCAGCTCCAGAAGCAGGACTTATTTTCCAGGCAGTACAGGATTCTGATTATTCTTTGAAAGCCATAACCCGATATGGCATTATTACTATCTTCCAAGATGCATATGACCGCGGAGCACGTATACACAGCAACAGCTGGGGTTTTTCCAGTGATCTAGGATCATATACAACTTTCTCACAAAAAGTTGACGAATTTGCATGGGATCATCCAGATATGCTCATTCTCTTCTCTGCAGGCAACTATGGAAAGGATGCTGATTCAGATGGGGTAGTTGATCCTGATTCTATAACCCGTCCTTCAACTTCAAAGAATTGTATTGCAGTGGGAGCTTCTGAAAATAATAGAGGGGATGATTTTGGTAAGGTATACAGTAATGTGAATTGGCCAGGTGGCTTTTTCGGTTCCAATCCTATAAAAAATGACTTTACAGCAAACGAACCAGATGGAATTGCTGCATTCAGTAGCAGAGGACCAACCAAAGATGGAAGGATCAAACCAGACATCGTTGCTCCCGGGACGTACATCATCTCTGCAAGATCCAGTCAGAGCACCTGGCATGAATGGGGGCTTGTCACCGGGAACGACAATTATGCCTATAATACAGGCACAAGTATGTCCACACCTCTTGTTGCAGGCTCGGCAGCTATTGTAAGACAATACTATACTGACGTAGAGAATGTTGAAGATCCAAGTGCAGCATTATTAAAGGCAACACTCATTAATGGTGCATATGATATGACACCAGGGCAATACGGTGAAGGGATTTATCAGGAGATATCTGGCAGACCGGATATTTCGCAGGGTTGGGGGCGCCTTGATGTTCAGAACTCGATATTGTTGCCATATCCACAGGTAATATCATACTTTGATGGCATACCGCTGGAAACTTCAGGATCATGGGATATCACTTACGATTATGTTAAAGCAGGAGAACCCATACGTGCCACTCTTGTATGGAATGATTATCCTGCCTCACTTCCTGCAGGGAAAACACTTGTCAACGACCTTGATTTAAAAATTCTTGATTATTCAGGCACATATTATGGAAATGATTTTTACGAAAATAATGTTCCCGATCGTATAAACAATGTTGAGGGAATTGAAATCAAGAGTTCCATAGGTGGGTATAATACTATTCTTGTAGAGGGGCATAAGGTAGTTCAGCCTCTGTCAAATCCACAACAGCCTTTTGCTCTTGTATTCTCATTCACCTGTGACAATAACAAATATCCAGAACCAGGATCTTATACATTAAACAGTACACCTGTGGTTTCTACCGATGTTGTACACCCAACAGGTGTGAATCAAAGCTCGATCCAGTTACTGATAAATAAAGAGCCTGTTAATTTTAGTTACGTGGACATATCCGGTGGATACAGTATATGGTACGATTCACAAGCTCCATATGAGAGTGCAGAGCATAACGTTTCTGTAATAGCTTTGACAGATAGCGGACAATATTTCTCATATGGGTGGTCATTCAATGTAAATGTAAGCACTTCCAAATCAATAACAGTTTTCAGCTTTACTGACCCTGCAGTTTCTGGTGATATTGATAAGAATGCAAAGACCATCAACATTACAGTTCCCTATGGTACCGATCTCACAGGTCTGACCCCAAGCATTGTTCATACGGGAGCGAGCATAACTCCCGGAAACGAGGTGACACAGGACTTTACTGAACCGGTCATTTACACAGTAACCGCAGAGGACGGAACAACCCGGAGATATACAATAAATGTGATTGTAGAGGCACCAAGAAAGAATGCCGATCTCAGCTATTTAAATGTAAGTAATGGAGTCCTTATTCCGGAGTTCAATGCTACTCAAAAGAGCTATAAAACCAATGTGGATCATAGTATGTCAACAATTGATGTAACTGCAATTCTGTCTGACATCAATGCATCAATACAGATCAATAATGAAACAGCAACCAGTGGAAAAGCAAGAACGATCACGCTCCTAAACCCCGGAGAACAGACAACCATATCAATTATAGTGACTGCAGAGGACAATGAGATCACAAAGAATTACACTATAGACGTGAACCGCTCCAGCTCACCTACTACAAACCAGACATACCATGTCAAAGTAGCAGAAGTTGTAGGCGGTGAAGTGAATATTACAGTAGATAGAACAATTGCAGAAGAAAACGAAATGGTCAATGTGACGATCAATAACATTAATGCAGAAAAGATAGTATCCTCCCTGAAAGCTATAGGTCAAAATGAACCTGTACCTATAACAGAAGTAATTCCTCAAACTAACTATTCCTTTATTATGCCTGCTTCCAATGTAACAGTACTTGTTACCCTTGAGGATGTTCCAGCTCCTTTCTATAACATCACCATTTCAGATGTTGTTGATGGTACTGCAAATGTCAGTACTAACAAGACAACAGCACAAGAGGCTGATCCTGTAAACATCACTATCTCTGATATTGAACTAGGTAAACAGTTCAAGTCAATTAACGTTACAGATTCAAACGATGATCCCGTTAATTTTACTGAAGTTTCAGCTGGGTTTGAATATAACTTCACTATGCCTGCTTCCAATGTAACGGTCCTTGTTACACTAGCTGTTCCCGAAATAACCAATGACAGTGATAATGACGTTGGTAGTGGCATTAGTGGTGGTGGTGGTGGTGGCTCAAGCGGCGAGGAATTTGAGAACATTGAGCTAAGGGATGTAAGCTCTCTTTTTGTAGGCCAGGGTATATCAGTAATGTTTGAATTCAACAATGATGACCATGATATACAGTATATTGCCTATGATTCGTTAAGAAACGCAGGGACTATCTCAGTGGTCATAGAGGTCCTTAGGGACAGGTCTACATTTGTACCTGATCTGCCACCTGGGGTCTTATACAGGCACATGAACATCTGGGTTGGAAATGTCGGATATGCAATCGATAGTAATGTAAAAGACCCTGTTGTTGGTTTTAGGGTCAACAGGAGCTGGATAGAGAACAATGACATTGATCCAGGTACTATTGTACTTAAAATGTATGATGAACAATGGAATTCTCTTGCTACTGTGCAGACTGGTTCTGATGAGAACTATCTATATTTTGAGTCCAAGACCCCCGGATTTTCACCATTTGTGATTACAGGTAACCAATTTAATATTGTGAAGGGATTGGATATAAGTGAATCCGATACACTTCATTCACCCAATCATGAAATCACATCAGCTGCTGATACAACATCAGTAAAAGGACCTGAAAAAGAGTCTGAAAGGACAATAGATTCCCTATCATTATTTAGCTGCTTGTTGATTATTTATTTTGTTTGTTATATTCAGAGGAAGAATTGATTCTTGACTTAATCTTGTATTTGTAAATAATTTTTACATTTATTCTTATGATAGAAGAAAACAGCAAAGTTAATATCCCAATCCTTCCCATTTAGCGCCGGAGATATCAAGTTGAAAGGAACAGTGCTTGGCATAGAGGGTACTGCATGGAACCTCAGTGTTGCCATTGTTAATGAGCAGAATGTGATAGCAGAAGTATCAGACATGTATAGTCCACCCACAGGTGGTATTCATCCCAGGGAAGCAGCTCAGCATCATGCAAAATGTGCTTCACATGTTATCAAAGCAGTCCTCCGGGAAGCTAAGAGACAAGGTATAGATGCATCCAGGTTAGATGCTATCTCTTTTTCTCAGGGTCCAGGGCTTGGTGCATGTCTGCGCACAGTGGCTACGGCTGCAAGAATGTTGTCTATAACTCTTAATATTCCTCTTGTTGGTGTTAACCATTGTCTTGCACATGTGGAGGTTGGTCGCTGGAAAACAGAAGCATCCGACCCTGTTACATTGTATGTCAGCGGGGCAAATTCCCAGGTGCTTGCTTACAGGAAGGGAAGGTATAGGGTATTTGGTGAAACACTGGATATTGGTCTTGGAAATGCATTTGACAAATTCGCAAGAAGTGCAGGACTTGGCCATCCCGGTGGTCCAAAGATAGAGGATCTTGCAAAAAAAGCAACCCGGTATATCTCACTGCCCTATGTTGTAAAAGGAATGGACCTGTCATTCTCAGGCTTGTCAACAGCTGCAACAGAGGCACTTAAAGCCAACTCTATAGAGGATGTTTGCTATTCTTTTCAGGAAACTGCTTTTTCAATGGTGGTTGAAGTAACAGAACGCGCCCTTGCTCACACAGGTAAATATGAGGTCTTACTGGCAGGTGGTGTCGGTGCCAATATGCGTCTTAGAGAGATGCTTGATATTATGTGCAATGAACGTGGTGCTTTATTCTATGTACCTGAAAGGAGGTTTATGGGTGATAATGGGTCTATGATAGCATACCTTGGGCTTTTGATGTATGATTCAGGGAACACACTCAAGATCGAAGATTCGCATGTGGATCCAAACTTCAGACCAGACGATGTAAATGTAACATGGATTCAAAACGATCTTGAGGATAGGGGTATATCATATGAAATTAAAAACGGTGCTGAAGCAATAGTGAAAGTACGGGATGATATGCTGATAAAGGATAGAATATCAAAGCAATATCGTCTAAAGGAGCTTGATGAAAGAATAAGGAAGGAAAGGACAAAAGCTGAAGCACGTATCTTATCTGAGGCAAGAAGGAGTGGCGTTCCAACTCCAGTAATATACGACATCGAAGGAACAAAGATAAAGATGCAGTATATAGATGGTATTGCATTGAAACATGTTATTGATGAGGATCTAAGTGAGCAGACAGGAGTCCTTGTAGCCAGATTACATACAGCAGGTATGATCCACGGTGATCTTACCACCTCCAACCTTTTACTTTTAAGAGACAAGATATACATGATAGACTTTGGCCTATCTTTCTTTGATAGCAGTACGGAGTCAAGAGGAGTTGATGTTCATGTTCTTTTCCAGACCTTTGAAAGTACACACCATGATCATACAAGGCTTATTGAAGCATTTTGCAAAGGATACAGGGAACATCTTCAGCAGGCAGATGAGGTGCTTGAGAGGGTAAAAGAGATTAAGAAAAGAGGAAGATATGCGTAAAATAGTATTTGTAACCGGCAATAAGGGTAAATTCAGGGAAGTTCGGGATATACTTGCAGTAAAAGGATATGAGGTGATACAGAATACCGATGGTTATCCTGAAATACAGGAAGATGATCTTGAACCAATCGCTGCATTTGGTGCCAGGTGGGTAGCCCATAAATTAGAAATGCCTGCAATAGTTGATGATTCTGGTCTTTTTATCGATGTGCTTGGTGGTTTTCCTGGACCATACTCTGCTTTTGTTGAGAAGAAGCTTGGTAATAAGAGGGTCCTTAAGATTATGGAAGGTGAAAGTGACAGGAATGCTGTTTTCAAATGTGTAATAGGTTACTGTGATCCCGGAAGCGAACCACTTACATTTACAGGAGCAGTAAAAGGAACCATTGCCTTTGAAGAGCAGGGTGCAGGTGGTTTTGGGTATGATCCTATATTCGATCACAATGGAATCACATTTGGGGAGCTTAAATATGAGGAGAAAAATAAAGTATCTCATAGAAGAAGGGCACTTGACAAATTCCTTGAATGGCTTGAAAACAGGGAATGAAAATGTCTCATATATCTTTTTTTTTAAAGGATACGAATGCTGCCGATACAATTCCACTTAAGATGGTCTTCTATGTTGCTGTTACAGCTTGTATCATACTGATAACAGTTTTATCCTGGAATAATATGGCTCCAGTGTACTCCGGAGCCCAGGATAACAGGCAGTTGAATAGTGCAGCCACTGAACTAATGTCCATAAAGAGTGGTTATGCCAGAAACCTTAATAGCCCAAATTCTCCTCCAGGGTCTATGTGCACTATAGGACTTTCAGTAGATGGTATCAGATATCTGGCATTTGGGGTTGACCCTGACCCAAACCTTACCTCTGATCTGAACGATTCTTCCTGGGCCCGGGAAGATAATGTCATAATTTGTCAGTATGAAACAGGAACAAAAGAGAGATATTATATTTCCGGTACTCCTCTTGAAATAAGAAAAGGTAAGCTTAATGAAAATGGACATTGGTCCATTGATCATGAATATTATTTTAGCAAAGGTCCTGGAGTTGTAATTGAAGGACCTATCGATGGGGAGTTCAATTTTGAACTGGTGCATGCAGAGAAGGTTTATGTATTATCTCATTTTTGAGAATCTACATCAATATCTCAGCAAAATGTACCTGTTGTCAAAGTATGCACCAGGAGTTGTAAAGTCATAGACCACAAGGGAACCTGCCTCAGGTCTTATCTGCAAAGAAACCTATGTTCTTGGTTGCAGTCCTTTATATTGAGGATTCTCTTTCTTGAAAACCCTTCTTATATCCACTTCTATTTGCATGATATCTCCTGTCCTGAGTACAGGCTGCGATGCTTTAAAAGAAGTGTGATCACGGGTACGCATGGGTTTGATCGAGAAATAATCACCTGTAGCTAGGTGTATTTCATCACTTGGGTTTCTTGTATCATATCTGACATTAGCCACATGTGCCCCGTCTGAAATATAGATAATGATCTGTGAAAGGTCTATATTTTCACAGATCATTAT
>PXAV01000179.1 GCA_003565715.1 Methanosarcinaceae archaeon | reverse complement strand
AGAATAAACAGGCTCTATGATAAAGAAATGGGCCGTATCAACGGATATGCTAGTGAGGATATGCAAAAAGATCCTTTTTTCAGAAAACTTGTTATTGCAGCTGATTCTTTTATAGTGGATCGCAGATCTACCGGTTCAAGATCGGTGATCGCCGGTTATCCATGGTTCGGGGACTGGGGCAGGGATACGATGATATCCTTAGCTGGCCTGACACTTGTAACAGGAAGATCAAATGATGCAAGGTCCATACTTTCTACATTCGCATCATACTGTAAGGAGGGTCTGATACCCAATCTTTTCCCGGAAGATAGTTTGGGTTTACCAGCATATAACACAGTAGATGCGTCACTATGGTTTGTGCATGCTGTTGGCAGGTACATGGACTACAGTGGTGATATGGAATTTACAAAGGCTTTGTGGCCTGCGGTGAGGAACATACTTGAAAGCTATCGCCTTGGTACTGCATATGATATAAGGATGGATGATGATGGTCTTGTGGAACACGGTAGTCAGCTTACCTGGATGTATGCAAAGATAGGTGACTGGGAAGCGACACCAAGACGTGGGAAAGCCTGTGAGATAAATGCCCTGTGGTACAATGCACTCATGTATGCTGTAAAGATCGGGAACAGACTTGGCTATGATACAACTATATTCCTTGAAAGATCAAAGCTTGCAAGCGAGAATTTCAGGAAGAAGTTCTGGAATCCTGAAATGAACTGTCTCTATGATTGTATTTCCGGTTTCGGGGAGGATTGGAAAGATGCTTCTGTAAGACCAAACCAGGTATTTGCAGTTTCCCTTCCCTTCACCATGCTTTCAAAGGATATGGAAAAAAGCATCGTAGATATGCTTGGCAGGGAGCTGTTGACACCATACGGGCTCAGGACACTGTCACCTTCTGACAAGAATTACATAGGAAAATATACAGGGGACCTTAAAAGCAGGGACCTTGCATATCACAATGGTACTGTGTGGCCTTGGTTACTTGGTCCCTACATTACAGCTTACAGCAAGGTCTACAGGGATCTTCCAGACCTTAAGGACAGGCTGATCCATTTTATGGTAAGGTTACAGGCGCACATGAACGAGGCTTGTGTAGGGACAATATCTGAGGTGTTTGATGGCGATGAACCCCACAAACCCGGTGGATGTGTTTCACAGGCCTGGAGTGTGGCTGAGATCTTACGCTGCTATGCAGAAGATATTTTACACCATGGTCCACCTGAATGAAACAGTATTAATAACAGGGGAAATGATTAATGTCTATAAGAGAATATTCTGAAATGCTATATATTTTAAAGTGATATCTTTTCAAATGATATCTTCTAAAGTGATATCTTCTAAAGGAATATATTCTGGAGTGATTCAATATGGATGAAATGTGCCTGAATATAGGTGAGGCAGCTGGTCATGTGTATGGGCTGCTGGAGAATGGGGAAACGAACATGAAAAAACTAAAGGAGCACCTTAAAAGCAATGATTTTGATCAGCAGGTCACGTGGATGGCAATAGGCTGGCTTGCAAGGGAGGACAAGATCTGCATTACAAGGGCAAGTAATCAGTGGTCTTTGAAGCTGAAGTGATCTTGACAAGATCATATTTTGAAAGGTATGTGCAATAGTTACCTGTTGTTCTGATATGATCATATTCAACAGGTCGGATCTTTTGGGGTGTATGGTAAATCGCCAAAATGTCATACCATACGCCTGAACGTGATAACAGTGTTAACTCTGTTCATTAGGTAAAATGCTATGTTAAAATATCCTTGATGAAAAGGTAACTTGATATACTGATAATTCAATAATATAGTGCGCATAATTGCTCCAAATATTCAGGAGCTTTCTTTTATGCAATTTAAATACTAATGGGGGAACACAAATGAAAAATGGGACTATATCCTGTTTATCAATACTAGCGATAGTAAGTATGGTAATGTTATCAGGCGCTGCCATGGCAGCAAATAATACTACCGGGGACCGTATATGGGACGCAACTGCAAACCAGTCACTTGAATATACCTGGACGGCATTAAGCTATTCGGGGTTCTACTTTGACCTTGATTCAGGCGAAGGTTCTGAAACCCTTAGAATAAAACTGGACAGTGATACTGACAGAAGTATAGGAACGGGGGATCTTATGTATTCCACGGCTCCAATTGAGACAAAGTTTGCAAAACAGGGCTGGGGGTCCTATGAGGTTATAGGATTTATGGCTGAAAGGTATTTTGCAGCTTATACAGACGACACAGCTTTTGCAGATGATACTGTGAGTCTGATGTCAAACGGTATACTTGCAAAGATATTACAGGATGATGACAGGCGGGTTTCACTGTTTGCTGGTTCATCATTAATACTTCAGGAAGGTTACAGGTTAAATATAGTTGAGGTTGACCTTCAGGGAAACAATGTTCTTATAACGCTTGAAAAAGATGGTACTCAGGTAGATACTGCTATTGTGTCCGGGAATGAAGATTACGTATACAAGCAGGACCTTGGAAATGTTGAGAGCGTACCTATTATAGCAGTTCACTTTGACAGCATATTCCGTGGTACAGAGACAAATGCAGTGTTTGTAGGAGGGGTTTTCCAGGTATCTGAGAACTATACCGAGGTTCAGACAGGTGATACCTTCGCAAGGATGGAGGTCATGACCGTAAGGGCAGATGAGATCACAATGGAAAACCGCAATATCATCAACCTTAGAAGAGGCAGTACAATAAACATTATGGGTAAGCTGAATTTCCGTATTGCTGATGACAATATCCTTCGCTTTGGTCCGGTTGTGGACATGTCAGAGCCGGGCATATATGAGCTTAGGGGTACGGTTGCAGAGGGTGAGAAATTGAAGTGGACACCTCTGAACTTTGAAGGGTTCTACTACAACATTGATGAGGGTGTGGGAACCGAATCTCTTGAGATCACAGATCTAAGCAACAGAAGAATAGATAGCCTTGTTTACAGAAGTGTACCGCAAGGTGTAAGCTTTGAACGCTCCCAGTGGGGTGAGTTCCAGGTTATAGGTTTCCTTGCAGAGAAGTATTTTGCAGGTTATCATGCAAGTGAATTCACCAGTGATCTCAGTCTGCTTTCAAACGGTCAGCTCTCAAAGGTGCTTATTGATGACAACAGTAGAAAATCCCTGTTCACAGGCTCCTCTCTTATTCTGGATGAAGGTTACCAGTTAAGGATAGTCGAGGTTGACCTTGGTGGCAACAATGTAATGGTTAATCTGTTAAAGGACGGTAATGTGGTCGAGACCGATATATTGTCTGCAAATGATGACTTTGTCTACAGGACAGACGTCGGTACGACAGATGATTTGCCCATCATAGTTGTTCACTTTGCAACAATATTCCGTGGTACAGAGGCCAATGCAGTGTTCGTTGATGGCATATTCCAGATATCAGAGGACGTTGTAGAGGTTCAGGAAGGTGAAAGGTTTGGAAGGATGGAAGTCAGAACCTTCACAGAAAATGAGATCGTCCTTGAAAACCGTGATACTCTCACCTTGACAAGAGCACGGACAATTCCTGTAATGGGTGATATTTCATTTAAGGTAGCAGACTCTACAGATGTACGCTACTATCCATTCGTTGAAGTGTCCACTCTGCCAGCACGCTCACTTTCAATTGATGTCCCTCCTGTCCTAAAGCAGGGGGAATCTGTGAATATGGTTGTCACATCAAGAGGTGCAGCTGTCGAAGGTGCAACTGTCAGGTTTGGGAATGTGGATGTAGGTCAGACATCAAATGAAGGTGTGCTCCCTTACACTCCGGCCAATCCGGGAGTTTTCACAGTTACTGCTATAAAGGAAGGCTTTGTGTCTGCAAGCAAAACAGTTGAGGTAGCCTTGCCTGAAGATGCAAGTAGAAAAATTATAATTGAGGTGTCACCATATCCGGTTGTTGAAGGACAGACAATAACTATCTATGTGCTAACAGCGATCGGTGAAGACCCTGTTGAAGGTGCACAACTCTATTATGACAACAATTTAATAGGCAGCACAGACTCTGATGGTGTTCTCACCTATACTGTGCAGGAAGCAGGTGTACATAAGCTTGAAGCCATGGCGGATGAATATTTTGATGCTGAGCTGGACTTTGAGGTACTTCCACTGGAGTCCGTGTTCACCTATTCCAACTTGCAGGTAACACCTCTGCTGGTCAATACAGGAGAAACTGTTACTATCACCGTTGATGTGCAAAACACAGGTACTTCTGCAGGTGAGATAGATGTTGACCTGTTTATCAATGATGAGGTAGCTGATTCTAGATCAGTTTCACTTGATGCAGGTGAGCAAAGGACAGTAACCTTCACTATATCTGAAGAAGAAGCAGGAAGGTATGATGTGCAGATAGGGGAAACAACTGCTTTCTTTGAAGTAGAAGAACGAGTCATTCCTGCACCGGGCATGCTTGTCACGTTGCTGGCTGCAATGGCTGTTTTCCTCTTCATACGTATAAGGGACAGGCCTAAATAAGAGCACTCAAATAAAAAAGCTATATAAATGTGTCTGTACCTGCCATGGCAGAGGCAGATACATTTTGATTTTTACTGGTGAGATCGATGAAAAACAGGTTCATTTTCTGTTCGTTTCTGGCTGCTTTGTGTCTGATAATAATGTCCGGTACAGCTGCTTGCTGCGATGCTTGTTTGCTGGATACGAACGAACATATGTTTGTTTATTCTGACCTTGAGGTTAACCCTCTTAAGGTAAACACAGGCGAAGTTGTCACTGTCAATGTTGATATCGAAAACATGGCAGGTGCAAGGGAAAGCACTGAGGTCCAGCTACTCATAGATGGGGTAGTTGAAGATACAAAAGAACTACTCCTTGATCCAGGAGAACAAAGAACGATCTCATTTACGTTTTCAAAGGACAAACCTGGGAAGTACATGGTAATTGTAGGCTATTCCATGGCTGAGGTCGAGGTGGAAGAAAGAACCATCCCTGCACCTGCTGTGATCATTATTCTCATATCATTGTTCGCTATCTATCTGCTTATTAACAGGAATAGATAATATTTCTCAGAGTAGTTATCAGAGAGCATAGTTCCTATATCGGGCTGTCTATGGTTTTTTCTGTGTATCCTATCACTGTGCCAGCTTTTATATGTTTTAAAGATCTTAATGAGGACATAACAATGTCAAAGGTCTTGATATAGTTTCAGTGTCTGTGCTTATGGTTCAAAAGATCCCAGGAATCTATTTTTGGGGTAGTTTATTTGCTCATGACCTCTGAATTTGCAGGAAAAAGCATAATAGGTAATAAAATGGACGCAACATCATCTTTGTTTACAATACTATACACCTTCTCAGCTTCATTGCTTTATCCGGTAGTCATCATTTTGATGATACTGGTTGTTTTCTCTCTTATGCTGATCGGGGAATTTATTTCGGAGTATGCCAAAAGACGTCGTAACACATCAGATCTTGAAAAGTACTGCAATGAGGTACGTAAACATGTGAGTTCCCGGGATCTTGGCAGGGCTGCCAGCTCGCTGCGGAATATAAAACAGAACTACCTTGTGACAGGTTTTGCTATCTCTGCAGCAGATCATCTGGAAAAGGATATGGTATCTTCTGTAGAATGGCTCTCTCAGGACTATGAGATAAAGATGGCAAAAAGACTTGAGCAGACAAGGATAGTTGCGACCATATCGCCCATGCTGGGTCTGATGGGCACTCTTATTCCATTGGGCCCTGCACTTATCGGTCTTTCACAGGGAGATATTGTTCAGCTTGCAAACAACCTCATGATAGCCTTTGCCACAACTGTCGTTGGTCTCTTTGCAGGAAGTATAGGATATGTTCTGACCCAGGTCCGCAAACGATGGTACTGGCAGGACATGGCTGACATAGACTATATACTTGATAGTCTGGAGATGAGGGAATGAAAATAAAAGGAAGGTATGGGCGCAGGAGAATAATTGACAATGAGGATGAGCAAAACCCCCTCACAGGAGTTGCCAACCTTTTTGATATTGCAATGGTATTCTCAGTAGCATTGCTTGTTGCACTTGTTATGTCATATCAGCTACCTGAACTGTTAAGTCCCACCGAGGATATAACCATAGTGAAGAACCCCGGACAGGAAGATATGAAGATCATTATGAAAGAGGCAGGCAAACCAATTGAGGTTTTGAACATGACAGACCAGATTGGTGGTGGTACCGGCGAGGCTCTTGGAACGGCCTACAGACTTGCTGATGGAAGGATTGTATATGTGCCTGAAAGCGAAGGCAATGAAACATCTGAATAATGTTTGCATACAAAACAGGATACAAAATAAAGTAAAGAACCAAATGGCTATTTGTTCTTCGCTGTACTAAATCCTATCAATGCATATGGTGTACAGTGACGCATTATCGCTGAGAAGAGACCTGTGAACGCTACCAGACCAAGTATCCACTGCCATATTCCGGGTTCCATAAGATCCAGTGCAAGGACAGTTATGGCCAAAGATCCTGAAAAAGCCCTAAATAATAGGTCAAAACCACCAACATTCTCCTGAATAAATATTCTTTCCACATCCATTTTCATCACATCTTTTGCAATCCTGTAATATAAGGTTATAATATGATAATGAGCAATATCATTCTTTCTATTTTAATAGAATTTATATATGATTTCTAATGGTCTTTTCCTGATATCTTTATCATGAAGGTCATTTCCTTGGTCGCAAACCTAATCTACTATAAAATTAATCAAATGTCAGAGGCATTATCTTTTATATTTTAGCCACAATAAGGGAACTAGATTCTATTGGGAGGATTATTCTATGATACAGGATTTTAAAGAAACAACCAGGGAGGTCGTCCAGGCAGTATTACCATTAACGTTGGCAGTCTTGCTGATCATGTTTGCCATTGGTCTGAATTCTGATCTGATAATGTCATTCATCATGGGTGCAGTGCTTGTTATATTAGGCATGGTGTTCTTCCTTATGGGTGTCAAACTGGGAATGTTACCCATAGGTGAGGCAATCGGTTCAGAATTGCCAAAACACAATTCAATTATATTTATCGTGGTCGTTGCGTTTATACTCTCTTTTATGGCAACAGTTGCAGAACCCGATGTAAGGGTGTTGAGCGCAATGATCGATTCAGTATCAGATGATAGTATAACCCGCAACGCCCTAATAATCTCAATAGCTTTTGGTGTTGGTTTCTTTGTATCTGTCTCAATGTTGAGAATAGTTTACGGTGTTCCCATAAAGTATCTTCTAACCGTTGGTTATCTTGTGGTGATCGTTCTTTCCTTTTTCACAAACCCTGAGTACCTTGCCATTGCATATGATGCAGGAGGTGTGACCACTGGTCCTATGACAGTGCCTGTGATACTGGCCCTGGGTATAGGT
>PXAV01000175.1 GCA_003565715.1 Methanosarcinaceae archaeon | reverse complement strand
ATCTTCATCCATTGTGAGTGTAAAAACTTCCTCATCAACATATAGCCCGGCTGGAGCTGGTGGAGCAACACTTGTTTTCAGCAGCGTGGCTGTTACATCATCAACGCTTGCATCGCCTGAAAGGGCATAGACAGTGATATTGTAGTTGTGTTCATTTCCTGCAATTGCTGTATCGTAGTCTTCAAGGCCAACACTGAAAGTAACTGTCTGACCTGGTTGTATTATAATTGGATCCCCAATTGCAAAGGTCCCTTCTTTATTCATTATCTGAACATCTAGTGCATGTGCCGATCCCATCATAGCAATCATTGCTACGATGAACAATACTAATAATTTCTTCATATTCATACCACTCCTACTTATGACAAGTATTTCTAACTATTTAAATATTTGTAATTATAATCAAAATCATCATTATGATTATTATGAGAATTTAAATTTATTATGTCAGATCATAGTGCAACCTATTGAAACTAAAAGAATCACATATTATGCCTTGGTCTCGAAGCGTTAACATAACAAATAAAAAAGTACAAATTATTTAAAAATAATAATGTTGGCACTGTTATCTATCAGTTTCAATGACTTTAAGTTGATACCTACAAGTCAATAGTAAAGTCAGGAAACTGCAAGTAAATTAAAGAGAAAAAATAATAGAAAGGAGTAAGTTAATTCACTTACTCTTCTCTGTTACGGCGCTGCATGAAGAATGCAAGACCGAGTATTGCAGCTATTGGAAGTGCAATGGTTGGGAACTCAGGGATCTCAACGTTCCTTGTTGCCGAACCAAACTGAACACCTGAAACTCCTATTTCACCTACTTCAACATAAACTTGCCATACCCCTGTTCCAGGTGCATCTTCATCCATTGTGAGTGTAAAAACTTCCTCATCAACATATAGCCCGGCTGGAGCTGGTGGAGCAACACTTGTTTTCAGCAGCGTGGCTGTTACATCATCAACGCTTGCCCCGCCTGAAAGAGCAAAGATATTGATATTGTAGTTGTGTTCATTTCCTGCAATTGCTGGGTTATAGTCATCAAGACCAACACTGAAAGTAACTGTCTGACCAGGTTGCAATATAATTGGATCCCCAATAGCAAAGGTCCCTTCTTTATTCATAATCTGAACATCTAGTGCATGTGCCGATCCCATCATAGTTATTAGTGCTACGATGAACAATACTAATAATTTCTTCATATTCATACCACCTTCTTTATTAAATTTTACATACTACAATACCACTCTTATCTATATAAAGATTTGTACCATACCTCTTAATACATTGTGATGATGATGATTATACGCGTAATTTACAATGTATGTGTGAAAAAAATATTGGACCGATGATAATTGCCACCCACAAAAGATTTGCTATTATTACAGGTTAAACAGCGGTATGAATAAAAAGAGAATATACTTGATATTTTGTATATTCTATGTTAAATAGTTACATTACAATACATACTGACTTAGACTATTGGTGAGCAATTGTCCCATTATTAAGCATGTGAACTACCACCCAGCTAAAGAATGAGTGGCTTCCTGCTTCATTCCCTGAACCATCGTTCACAAGTCCACAGGCTCTTCCCGTAGTTCCTACGGTGCTCAAAGACCTATTAGACTTTGGTCTATGAGAGCAAATTTCTTAATGTCCATAGCAGCTTTGATGTCCCTATCATGTATAGTAGCACATTCTGGACAGTCCCATTCTCTATCGTTCAACTGGAGCTCTTTGTTATGGTATCCACATATACTACAGAGCTTTGAAGATGGTTCGAACTGTCCTGTTCTCAGTACATTTTTTCCCGACCATTCTGCTTTGTATTCCAATTTATTTACAAATCTACGCCATGCTGAATCACTGATAGACTGTGCTAAGTTGTGGTTTTTGACCATGCCTTTGACATTCAGAGTTTCCAATGCTACTGCTTGGTTTTCGCTTATTGATCTAAATGATAGTTTGTTCTGGAAATCGTGCCTCTAATTTGCTATTTTGTCATAGAGTGCAGCAAGTCTTTGTTTAGCTTTTACTCTGTTATTGGAGCCTTTTTGTTTCTTTGAGACTCTTTTCTGTAATACCTTCGATCGCTGTAAGGAGTTCTTCAAATACTTTGGATTTTTAATCTTTTCACCAGTGGAAAGTACATCAAGGTCCTTAATACCTACATCCACTCCAATTGTAGTGGGATCTAAGAACTCTTGCTTCACTGGAAGCTCTTTTCCATCTTCAACAAGAATACTGATGTAGTAATGTCCCTTACAAGACCTTGACAACGTATCTGTTTTTAGTGCCCCTTCAAAAAATCTATAAAGTACAGTTTTAAGTTCTCCTATTTTTGGGAGATTCACAGTACTGTTATCAAAGTTCACAGTGTAATGCTGCGGTACTGAAAAAGATTGTATTGGGCTCTTCTTTGATTTGAATCGGGGAAATCCATTCTTCTCTCTAAAGAACCGAATAAACATCTGTGTGTTGTTTGCAAAACTTAAGCTGTTTACAATATACCCGATCCATTCATTCCCTCACATCCGAATCTATAGTGAATGTTCTCTCTCTATAGAGGTTTTGGGAATCAGTTGTCGTGGCATCGGCTGTAATACGCGCGTTTCGGCCGGTCTGTACAGCATCGTCGACAGTGGCCTTGTATATGTAGCGATTTCCATCATAGCTATCAAACTGTACATCCATTACGTAGCCGGTGCGATCCCTTACTACGACATCTGGCTCTACCCTCAGAGGTGCGGAGGATTGAACTCTTATCTCAACGTAACCGGACTCTTTTTCAGAATGGGTGGTTATTGTCAGTTCTTCAAGCTCTGCGGCTGTGCGTATAGTATCCAGGGCATATGCTATATTATCAGCCTGGTCCTTTGCAGTGATCTCTACAAAATAAGTATCCTGCATGCCAAGGGTGTGTCTTGCTGTCCATTTGAGGCCATCGTTTGTAGAGAATTCAGGCCTCTCAGAAACCCCAAATGTCTGAGATACCAGCAGGCATTGTACTTCTGTTAGAGGTTTATCTGAAGTGAGTATCAGATTTGTCCTTATGGTATCATTGGTCGGATTTGGAGTTATACGCAGGCTAAGTTGTGGGGCAGCACTGTCAATTGTTGTGCTGGTATCGGCTGTGCTGCGTGCTTCTTCCCTGTTCAGCGCGTTGTCCACAGCCCATGACCTGAAGTAGTAGGTCTGTCCCTGCCTGCCCTCAAACTCAGCAGATGTTGCAGTTGTCTTACTAAGCCAGCTCCTCCAGTTAGTACCATCGGTACTGTAGTCGATATTAAAGTAATAGATACCTGACCCTTCATCTGTACCATTCCATGTGACAGTGAACCTGTTGTCACTGACCACAGGAGGAAGGGGATCCACCCAGGATACAGGGGGTTCTGTTTCAATGGTATAGTCTGACCTGAGGTAGGGGGACATAGCAGATACAGGCATGAAGCTAACTTCATCGATCATCAGCTCGGATGGCTGTATTTCCATGTTAAGGTTCTGTGCAAGTACAAATGAAAGTGTGTTCTGTCCTTCCTGTATGGTCACCGGTACCTGCAGGCGCTGCAGTCCCTTATCACCATTCAGCACATCGGACCAGACGACCTCACCATTGAACGATACCCTCTTGAACTGGGATTGAGCACCTTCTGGTGTGCCAGTTATGTAGTTCCCTTTCAGATAGGCCGAGAGCAATACATCCTGCCTCCTGTCGCTATAGACCTCTTGTTGCAGAGCATGCTGAGCAAAGCCGGATGTTTCCGGATTTCCTTCATATGTACTGTTTATAACAAAGGCCCTGGAACCATGGACACCTGAACCTTCCTGATAATCACCTTCAGCCATTGTTTCATGTGTACTGACAAATTCCCATCCAATATCAGATCCCATATCAGCGTTCTCAATAAATACAAAGTCGATAGTTCCATGATCTGGCGTATCGATCGTCTCAGTTGGGAATTGCTGTATGAGCCAGAGGTGAACTGACCTGTATGGGAAAAAGCCGACCTCGTTCCTGTAAAGGGCAAATTCAAGCTTCTGCCTGCCCTCCCTGAACCTCGACGGAGTTATTACAAGCTCTTGCTCCCATTTCTCTTTATGATCAAGGGTAACTTCTATCTCCTCTATCAGTATATCGTCAAACTTTACCTGAAGTATGTAATTAGCACTTTCAGTTTCATGATTATGGATACCAGCTATCAGTCTGGCAGGGTCTGAAGTGGAAATGTTCTGTGGATAGTTCTCAGCCTTGCCGTCCGGACCAAGTATGTAAAGGGCAGTGAATTGTGATTCCTCCCTGTTTACCTTAGCATAGGCAAACATTGCCCCGGCCACTATGATAGAAAGTACCATTGCTATCATAAGGGCACGTATGATCTGTGGCGATATGCCATATATGTCCTCTTCATCAGATGGCTTGCAATCTTTCTTTTTATAGACCGATGATACTTTGCTGCGTTTCTTTGCAGAGAACCTTTTTCCATTGCCATTGACATTGCCATTATTTTGTGATCCGGGTTCATCCGGTACGATGTTTGTAGCACATTCTAGGTCATCTGACATTACTGAACTGATAAAACCATTGAATGAAAAGGTGAACTGCTCCTCCGGAGGGAGACGCCTTCTTGAAAGATAAGTAAGTATTACGAACAGAACTGTAAGCAATACAAGGGATATGGTTATTGAATCCGGCCTGAACTTCCACTCTGTGACGCTTACCACAAAACCATCAAAGATAAAGATAACAATGCTAAAACCTACACTAAGAGTGAATCGCTCTATTCCTGATATCTCCCTGTTACCTGGGAACAGGGCAGATATAAAAGCATATCCGGGTATAAAGAATATAAGAAGCAAAGCAAAGAGTATCCTGAGGGGTGTTTCATTGAAAGGAGAGACCAGAATAAAAATAATTGACATTAAAGACAGGATGACCAAGAGTAACAGATCCTGCGTGTACAAACATTTTTTAAATTCAGACATCTGCTAACAAAGCCCCGTTGTTTTTCATTTTAACGCTGTTTTTTTGCGTTTATATCCCATATGTTGCCCTTATATTGGTCACTATCTTTTTATAGTATCCTTTAAACTTATTCAGATAAAGTACCTGTAACATTTGCTAAAATATATATGTATTGCATTCCTACCTTAAATAGAAATAATTATAAAGGTAATTATACTTATATGTTATTAAAATTAATGGGTGTTATCGGTACAAATAGATGATAATAGTACAATTGTACCATCATGATATCCAAACCAATGTAAGCAAAAAAAGAGGGATTTGAATTTATACAAGAATGATTATTTTGTTTGCCATACCTTTTTTGATATTGGTCCCAGCGGTGTATTATATTTCTGATCCTTCAAAGTCGATCATCTTCTTCATAGTCTTGCTATTGACATGTGTTGCATTTTATTGGTATTCACCGAAAATAATGCTCAGATGGTACAAGTGCCAGACACTGGGTCCGGAAAATGAAAAGATGATAAGTGCATTATTATTCCCCATCACATCCAAGCTTTCGATCCCATATCCAAAGGTCTACACATTTGACTCTTCCGTGCCTATAGCATTCACAGTTGGCGTGGCAAAGAGATATGCAATAGTGCTTTCAAAGAATACCTTCGATATAATGGATGAAGATGAACTGAAGATGGTTCTTGCATGTGAGGCTGCAAAGATAAGAGATGGTTCTGTTCCTATTAACACTGTTGTGTCCCTGATCGCAGGTTCCATAATATCCATGTCGACCATAATAATGTGGATGGCCATGCTGGCCGGCTTTGGACAGGAGAAGGATATTGCACCCCGTATTGCCAGGTTTCTGGCACTTGGTTTGGTATCCCTTCCAGCAGCTCTTATTGTGCACCTCTTCGGTGTAAACTCTGTTCTAAGATCTGATGAAATAGCTTTATTGAACGTGAAAAATGAAAAGCTGTTCAGAGAAACACTGAAACGTATGAACAATTATATCGAATTACACTGTACAGAGAACTTCAATCCCGGGCATGTAAATATCTTCCTGATAAACCCTCTGAAAGTAAAGGACCTGTTTGATATATATTCCTCTATGTTCATCATCAAGCCAGATCTTGAGTACCGTATAAAGACGATCGAAAATAAATATGGATAAGTAGCAAGGTGTATTCAATGTCCTCATTAATACTTCATATATTCAAACTCCTTAAAGACTGGCAAAAAGCTTTGATGTTCAGTTTTGTATCATATATGGTTGTACTTTTTTTTATAATAGTGGCTATTGTGTTCATCTTTACCGGCTTTTCGAGAAACCTTCCCTTGATCATCAGTATATCGGCCGGCTACATGTCAGTACTGATATTTACATTGATAATATCAAGATATCTGTTCAAAAGGAGACTTGTTGAGCAGTAACCTGCAAACTGGCTTTTATTTGCAGATAATGATCACAGCAGAACAGAAAGATTCCTTATCTGAAGTTCCACCGATAGAACTACAGATAAGGTACAGTTTCATTTACCAAGTACATCCTTACGGTTCATGATATACATTATAAGCCCGGCGGTACCTGCAAAGATGACCCATCCCAGATGCGTGTGGAATACCATCATTGTCTCGGTGCCGTATAAGTAAGCTACAACGTATAATGTGAAGACCCGTGCAAGATTTGCAACATATGCAACGCACACAGCAAAAAGGAGTATCATGAAAGATTTCTTAATATCGATATTCTCCATTCTGGTATAGGCCACAACTATACCTATCAGCAGGAACATTGAATACAGACCTGAGCATGGACCACCGATTATTATTGTCATCGTATCTGAGACACCCTGTATGGTTATAGTCTCAGTTGCCACTATTTCTACCGGTATCCCGGTAAGCTTTAATAATTCAACTGTTGGCATAAGTACGAAAAAGTGGTTGAAATTGTGAAGGAAACCGATGTTCAACATCCCAAAAAGTGTGTAGAAAACCAGATAAAAAGCCGTGAATACAGAGGATATATAAAAGCCAAACTCTCCCAGCTGCCTGATATCCTGTCTGCATATACCCATGGCAAACAGAGAGGCACCTATTATGAAGATCATAGAAACAAGTGTGCCTATACTCCCCCCTGTTATGGCTTTGAATATTACAATAGACGCCATGACAAAGAAGCCTGCAAACATGAATGCCCTGGAGTTCTTAAAAGCACAATCCTTACCCGTAAGCTTTATTCTGGAAACCACCAGTATTGCCACAAGGAGCAGCAGAATCCCGATAATAGTAGAGCCTTCACTGAGCTGAATGGTTCCACCTGTAAAAAGCGCAAGCACTATAAACATGAGAACTATGTTTTTGGTTTCGTCATTCATTTTTGAACCTGATGTGATCAATTTGTTTTAGCTTAT
>PXAV01000120.1 GCA_003565715.1 Methanosarcinaceae archaeon | reverse complement strand
TTGTATATCCATGTGTCCCAGGGATGCCATTATGCTTCAGGAAAGACCGGTTGACTACCGCAGTCATCCTATGTGGACCTCTCAGGTACGTGAGGATGTCATTAACCAGGCACGTACGGGAAAGATAATCCTTGCCGGAATGGGTAATGCAGCTGACTATCCCATTATATTCGACAGACTGGTGCTGGATGCATGTCAGGTGACAAATCCAAGTATCGATCCTCTCAGGGAGCCAATGGAGCTTAGGACATATATAGGTAAGAAGCCTTCAAGGATTGAATTTTCAAGGCACAATGGTGATGTGGAACTTAAAACACAACTTGCTCCGAATCTGAAGCTTGATACTCCTATTATGATAGGTCACATGAGCTATGGTGCTATCAGTCTTAATGCACAGCTAAGTCTTGCAAAGGCCGTGGCAAAGACGGGTACTTTCATGGGTACGGGGGAGGGTGGTATGCACGAATCCCTTTACCCGTACCAGGGGCATACCATAGTTCAGATAGCATCAGGACGTTTTGGTGTTGACATCAATTATCTGGAAAGGGGTTCAGCTATTGAGATAAAGGTGGGGCAGGGGGCAAAACCTGGAATAGGTGGACATCTTCCCGGAGAGAAGGTGTGTTCAGATGTGTCATGTACACGTATGATACCTCTGGGGTCAGATGCAATAAGTCCTGCTCCACATCATGATATATATAGTATAGAGGATCTCGCACAGCTTGTACGTAGTCTTAAGGAGGCTACAGAATGGAAAAAACCTGTATTTGTGAAGATAGCTGCGGTACATAATGTGGCAGCCATAGCTGCAGGTATAGCAAGATCATCTGCAGATGCTGTTGTAATTGATGGTTTCCGTGGAGGCACAGGTGCAGCTCCAAAGGTATTCAGGGATAACGTTGGTATCCCTATAGAAACTGCCATAGCTGCAGTGGATCAGAAGCTTAATGATCAGGGTATCAGAAATGAAGTATCGCTTATAGCAAGTGGTGGTATACGTAACAGTGGTGACCTTGCAAAGTCGATAGCACTGGGTGCTGATGCTATATACATAGGCACTGCTTCTTTGATCGCACTTGGTTGTCGTGTGTGTGGTAATTGTTATCGCGGTCTCTGTCCATGGGGCATCGCAACTCAGAAGCCGGAAATTGTAGACCGTATAGATACTGAGCTGGGCTCAGAACAGGTTGCAAACCTCATACGTGCCTGGACACTTGAACTAAGCGAGCTCATGGGGGCTGCGGGTATTAACAGTATTGAGAGTCTGCGCGGTAATCGTGATCGTCTGCGCGGTTACATGCTTGACCAGGGTATGCTTGATGTGCTTAAGATAAAATCTGTGGGGGCCTGATATTAAGTGGAACCTATGGTAATAGATGCACAAGGTGTTCATTATACTCCTCTGAACAAAATGATACGCAAAGCAGTAGAGTCAGGCGTAACTGAGATAGTTATTGACAACGTCCTGGGACAGCGATTTATTGCTAATGGACTTCGGGGGGATGTAAAGATAATCATCAACGGAGTTCCTGGTGGGGACCTTGGCATGTTTATGAGCGGTCCTGCCTGTGATGTATTCGGTGATGCTGAACATGCACCGGGCAACACAATGGACTATGGTGCACTTTACATCCACGGAAGTGCGGGGGATGCAGTGGCTCACAGTATGCGTGGGGGAAAAGTGTTCGTAAAAGGCAACATTGGCTACCGCGGCGGCATACACATGAAGGAATATGAAGGTAAGCGCCCAGTACTTGTTGTAGGTGGAACATCACATGCTTTCCTTGGTGAATACATGGCAGGTGGTCTTATCCTTGTACTTGGGATAGGTCATGCAAATGCAGTCCAGGACCGTGGTATAGGCAGTGGTATACACGGAGGGGAGATAATCATCAGGGGCGATGTCAGTGAGGAGTTGTTAGGTGTGGGTGCGAATAAAGTCACTTTTAATGAAGATGACCTGCAGCGGATAATTCCTTTGATAGAAGAATTCTGTGACAGATTTGACATGGAATCTGCTTCTTTTATGGACACTGCTTACTCAAGAATAGTGCCTGCAAGCAGCAGGCCTTTTGCAGGAAAGTATACATGGGAATGATAGTAATGGCAGATAAGAATTATATAGACCTAAAGTCAGAGATCTGGGATACGGGAAGGTGCGCAGCATGTGGTGCCTGTGTGGCTGTATGCCCTGCAGATGCTATCTATTTTGAAACAGGGGGCAACACCACACATCCCCTTAACAGTGGGTATTGTAAGGAAGTAAATGACGGGGTTCAATGTGGCTCTTGCTACAAAGTATGTCCAAGGGCATATCCTTCCTCCACAGAAGTGATTGGTGATCATATAGATATCCTGTCAGCAAGAGCAGACATAAGCGTTCCAAGAAAACAAAGTGGTGGAGCAGTTACAGCAATATTGTCAAATGCCCTTGAGGAGGGAATGATAGATGCTGTTGTGACAGTTGTGGAAGACCCATGGACACTCAGGCCATCATCATCTGTAATAACATCCTCTGATGTGTTGGTGCACAATGCAGGAAGTCGCTATAACTGGTGGGTCCCTCTGGTCTCATCACTAAAGGAAGCTGTTATTACCCGCAAATACACAAAAATAGCAGTTGTGGGTGTTCCCTGTGTTGTTCAGGCAGTGTCCAGGATGAGAACAAGTAATTTCGATCTTTTGCGTCCATTTAAACAAAATATACGATTA
The DNA here is from genome assembly GCA_003565715.1 of Methanosarcinaceae archaeon. GTDB lineage: Archaea > Halobacteriota > Methanosarcinia > Methanosarcinales > Methanosarcinaceae > Methanolobus. Next base: position 4,799 of record PXAV01000120.1, on the reverse strand, counting down.
GTGATCGGTCTTTTCTGTACAGAGACATTTGATTATGAAAAGCTTGTGCAGGACAAGCTTATTACACAACGTGATATCCATCCTCTTGACATCATACATTTTGATGTAAAGGGGCAGCTTGAGATCACCATGAAAAATGGAGGTAACATAAAGATCCCTCTTAGTGAAGTTGAGGACTGTGTACGTCCGGGATGTAACATATGTACTGACCTGACAGCTCTTGATGCAGATCTTTCCGCAGGTTCCATTGGCAGCTCTAAGGGACATACAACACTTATAGTTCGCAACTCTGTTGGAAAAGAATTCATTGAAAATGCTGTAAGCAATAAAAAACTGACCCTTGAAAATGATGTCGATCTGGAATTGATTCAAAAGCTCTCAACAAAGAAGCTTCAACGAATGCCAGATGTATAAAAAAATAGCGTTTATGGACACGGTGCCTATCCACTTCCTCTGTTTTTCTTAACCATGCAATATAGGTATTCGTGTCCTGTCTTTTTTCATCCGCAACACTATGCGCAAGAAACTGTGTACTGATACAGGAAATTGTTTATCTCAGGTAGTATTGAGGTATCTCTGTATCTCCCAGTCGTGGACCTGTACTCTGTATGCATCCCACTCTGCCCTTGCAAGCCTTAGCACATTATCAACCACATGTTCGCCAAGTGCTCTTTTTAGAACATTGTCATTCTCAAGATAATCAGCACTTTCACTTATGGTGGATGGGAGTGTTTCAATTCCTCTTTCTATACGCTCCTTTTTTGTCAGGTCGAATATATTGTAATCCATTACCTTCCCGGGGTCCATCTTGTTTTTTATTCCGTCAAGACCAGCAGCAAGTATGGCTGCAAATGTCAGGTATGGATTGCATGAAGGGTCTGGGTTTCTAAGTTCTACGCGTGTGCTCTGACCCCTTGCAGATGGTATGCGTATCAATGAACTTCGATTCGCTCCTGACCACGTTATATATACGGGTGCCTCGTACCCTGGAACGAGCCTCTTGTAGGAGTTTACAAGGGGGTTTGAAATACATGATATGGCTTTAACATGTTTCAGGACACCTGCTATGAACTGTTTTGTCTCAATGCTTATCTGCATGTCACTACTTGGATCGTAGAAAGCATTTTCTTCACCCTTTGAAAGAGAAAGGTTGACGTGCATACCTGAGCCATTCTCTGTAGATATAGGCTTTGGCATAAAAGTGGCATGCAGGCCGTGCAGTTTTGCAATTGTCCTTGTGACATACTTAAAGGTCATTACATTATCAGCTGTTGTAAGCGCATCTCCGTATTTGAAGTCTATCTCATGTTGCCCAAAGGCAACTTCATGGTGAGAAGCCTCAATATCGAAGTTAAGATCGGTGAGTGCAAGTACTATATCCCTTCTGATGTCCTCTGCAAGATCAGTCGGTGCGAATTCAAAATATCTTCCAAAGTCGTGAGGGATTGTCGTTGCATTTCCGTTGTCTTTTTCAAAAAGGAAGAACTCCAGTTCTGGACCGACATTGAAAGTAAATCCCATATCCAGTGCTTCCTTCATTACCTTTTTCAGTACATAACGGGGATCAGCCTCAAACTGTTTCCCGTCTGGAAGGTGAATGTCGCATATAAGTCTTGCAACAACTCCCTTTCCCTTGTTCCAAGGTAGGATTGCAAAAGTTTTAATGTCTGGCTTAAGTACCATGTCAGATTCATCGATCCTTACAAAACCCTCAATTGATGAGCCGTCAAAGGAAATTCCAAGACTCAATGCCTTTTTGATCTGTGTAACAGGGATCTCAACATCCTTGACCATTCCCTGTATATCTGTGAACTGTAAACGTATGAATTTAACGTTGTTAGCTTCAATGGCTTTTATAACTTCTTCATTACTGTTGATTATCATTTGACCGCCTGCTACTTTTATATCATATTGGTATTCTTTTGAATATTGCCTATACTATTAAGGTTTGTTTATTGTCATACACTAGCCCTGTGATCGTATATTATTGTGAAAGCCACCTACATCCGAGCATCCAGGGCCACACCACTCACAGTTTATTATATTCTACATCCCACTGGATTATAACCGGATAGTATATGCTCTTTTGGCGTTTAAATTTTTGCAAAACATGATTTAATAAAAATTTATAGAGGTTTAAGGTCATATCTATCTTACATTCCATTTAGTATATCCCACAAAACGTAAATCTCAATAACTCATCCCACGATAACTATTTATAACCCTGGGCATCTGATTATTTATGGGAGATCATATATGGTGGAAAGTTCCTGGTTATTTGCTATAGATGACAATGGGCTGGAAGAGGGATCAATGGAGTTTTTGAGGTTGAAAGGGAAGGATGTGTTACTGTTAAGGAAGAACGGATTGATATTTTCTCTCTCTGGGAAGTGCAAACACATGGGTTGTAGCCTCTCAAAAGGAACCTTTGTTGATGATTTCATTCTTAAGTGCGCATGTCATGGCTGGGAATATGATATGAGGCCCGGTGAGTATCTTGGGGATAAGGGTAAATCCCTTTATATGTATGAGAACAAAGTGGAAAACGGAAAAATATTTGTTCAGCTATAAACTTTCAGATTCGATGTGGGACCTTTGATGTTATATGGCAACTGATAAGAAAAGCAGGGATATGAAACTAAAGATATGTTGTGGTCTTATGAAGATATTGGAAATATAATCGCAGGTCATAGACTGTGTCTGAGGCATTTATCTTCAACTCGATCAAGTCAACTCATGATATGTGTCTCCACTTAAATGAGTAATAATATATGTCTAAATTAAAAGGAAATGTGTATTATGGTCCGTGAAAGTATGTCAGTGTTTGCTATAAAGGAAAATGAACTTGCAGATGGTGAGAAAAAACCATTGTTGATCGACGGTAGGAAAGTCCTTATGATAAGGCAAGAAGGGGACTTTTTTGCATTATCAAACCTTTGTCCTCATATGGAATGTCCCCTTTCCAAAGGTACTCTTGAAAAACATATGATCATATGCCCATGTCATGACTGGAGATTTGATATACGTACCGGGGAGTTCCTTGATGCAAAAGAGATCAAGGCTCATGTATATGAAACCAAGTTAGTTGATGGTAGCGTTTATATAAGTATGGAAAACTTGGAAGGTTCAGAAAAATGAAAAAAGTAGTTATGTACACACTAAGTACCTGTCCATGGTGTATGAGAGCTAAGAAATTCTTCAGGGAACAAAACATTCCTTTTGACAATATTGAGTATGATAAGGCCGATGAGCAGACCCGTGAGCGTATAAAAGAGGATTGCAAATCCCATGGCGAAGATCTATCCTTTCCATTTGTAAAAATAGGGGAGGAAGTGGTAGTAGGTTATGACCCCAAAAAGTATTCTCGTCTTTTGGGTCAATGAGGGATTGTTATGGATACACAGAAAATAATAGATGATGCACGCTCAATGTTGAGGAAGGTCGCAGAGCCGCTTGGCATCAGGTCTGAGGCAGAAGATAACAACAAGGACAATTCACAGGAAACTAAAGAACTATCATTGAATGATACTGAAAAAGGGCAGGACAAATCGGGTAATGTTGTTATTTTGTATGGTCTAAGTACATGTCCATGGTGTAAAAAAGCCAGGAATTTCTTCATGGAAAAGGATGTCACCCTGGATTACATAGAATATGATAAGGCAGATGAAGATACCCGTAAGTCCATAGAGGAGGAATGTAGCTCACATATGGAAAAGTTGGCTTTCCCTGTTGCTATCTATGGGGACGATGTGGTCGTGGGCTATGATCCCAAAAAATATGCCGATCTTATTAAAAGGTGAGTGATTCACAATGGATACTAAAAAGCGTATGGAGCAGTTAAGAACAATGTTTGAAAGGGTTGTGGACCCATTGGGCTATAAATTCAGCCCGGATGAGGAGATTGTGGAGTTCTTACTGGAACAGGAGGTCATGCTTGAGAAGGAAAATGGGAGTCCGTATTGTCCCTGTCAGGGACTGACCGGTGAGCGTGATCATGATATGAAGCTTGTATGTCCCTGTATACCTTTTCATAGGGAACACTATGATGCAATGAAACGCTGCTGGTGTGGACTTTATGTGCATAAGGATGTTAAAGATCCTGACTCTCTTATTCAGATACCGCTTAAAGAATTTTTGGAATCAAGGAACAAGGAGTGAACTAAATGGTGCCCCATAATGGTATACTTGAGAACATAAGGACACGCAGAAGTGTGCGTGAATATATTGATAAGGATGTATGTGAGGAGGATATAAAGACAATAATTGATGCTGGTGTCCATGCACCTTCTGGTTTTAACAGCCAGCCATGGTTCTTTGTTGTTATTAAGAACCGTGGGATGATGCAAAGGATGTCTGATCACTGCAGACCACTTCTTCTTAAAGAGCTAGCAGAAACAACCGATGAAGTTGCGATCGATTTTAGAAATAGGCTTGAAAAAGAGGATTTCAATATATTCTATAATGCTCCTGTGCTTGTTATTGTTCTTGGGAGCAATGAAGGGTTCACTCCTGACTATGACTGTTCACTCTGTGCGCAGAACATGATGCTTGCTGCACATTCCCTTGGGATTGGTAGCTGCTGGATAGGTACAGCCTGTCTCATACAGGATAACCAGGAGTTCATGGAAGAACTTGGTATTACTCCCAATTACAGGGTAATAGCACCAATAGTTCTGGGTTATGCTGCACAGGAACCAGAGGAACCTGAAAAGAAAGAACCTGAGGTCGTATGGGTAAGATGATGTCCATTGTTTGACCTCAGTTAAAGGAATAGATCATTGCCCTGTTAGTAAGGATTA
>PXAV01000119.1 GCA_003565715.1 Methanosarcinaceae archaeon | reverse complement strand
TATATGCTGATTTATCAGCTCTAAAATATGGTTTTTGTGATATAATAAAATAAAAAAGAAATTGTTGACAATTTATATTTGTTAATAAGCACTTATAAACACTCAAAAGACTATTTAGTGCTAATTGTCAGTTATTATTGATTTTAAAACTTTAATAAGGCATAAAAATGAGAAATGAAGTTTATAATTTTATTTTAGATGATTTCATTATCTTAAAAGTCTTTAAAACAATTAAGGAGTTTTCTAAGGATAAAGAAACTCCGTTACTTATCGTGGATCTGGCCAGGATCGGGGAAAAATATGATGAGCTTGTTCGTAAAATGCCCTTTGTAAAGACATACTATGCTATGAAGGCCAATCCTCTTGATGAAGTACTACTGATCCTTAAGAACAAAGGATCCTGCTTTGATGCTGGCACTGTATATGAAATAGATAGGCTGCTTGATCTGGGTGTGGATCCTGAAAAGATTAGTTTTGGTAATACCATAAAAAAAGAAAAAGATATTGAACACGCATTTAAAAAAGGCATTCGCCTTTTTGCAACTGATTCTGATAGCGATGTTAAAAAGATCGCAAAAAGAGCTCCTGGACCAAAGGTCTTCTTCCGCCTGCTCACTGAAAGTGATGGAGCAGACTGGCCTTTATCCAGAAAGTTCGGGGCACATCCTGATATGATACACGAACTGATAGTTAAGGCACGTGAGCTTGAACTTGAACCTTATGGCCTGTCTTTTCACGTGGGATCCCAGCAATGTGATATTGGACAATGGGACAATGCACTTTCAAAATGCAAGTATCTTTTTGAGGTCGCATTACAGGAAGGTATCCAGCTTAAAATGATAAACATTGGAGGTGGGTTCCCTGCAAGTTATCTCTCTCCGGCCAACTCAATAGGAACATATGCAAAAGAGATACTTCGTTTTATAAAGGAGGATTTTGGAGAGAACCATCCGGAGATTATCATAGAGCCAGGACGTTCGCTTACAGCTGACGCCGGGATCATTGTAACTGAAGTTGTGATGATATCAAAGAAATCGAAGCTGAATCAGTACAAATGGGTATATGTTGATATTGGTAAATTTGGCGGTCTTATGGAAACCATTGATGAATGCATAAAATATCCAATATATTCTGAAAAAGAAGGTAACGGGGAAGAGGTCATAATTGTGGGCCCCACATGTGACAGCATGGACATACTTTATGAGGATCATAAATATGTTTTACCGGATACACTTAAAGAGGGTGACCATCTTTATATTTTCACAACCGGTGCTTATACCCAGAGCTACAGCTCTGTATCCTTTAATGGAATCCCTCCACTCAAGGCCTATGTTATTTGACAAAAGAACAGGAAAAGCAGTAAATGATTTTTCTTGTTCAGCATATCAGGTACGGCTCAGCATGTACGCATTAACCATTCAGTACATGTATATTCGGGGTTCTTTCTACTTAAACAGAGGTCCAGCCACCATCAACACTGATGTGCTGTCCTGTAAGGTACCTTGAATTATCAGATGCAAGATATATTATCAAACCATCCATTTCGCCCTGCGCACCTATCCGTTTCATTGGACACCTTAACTCCAACAGTTCCTTAAAACTCTTATCTGAGATGAAACCCTCTGTCATTTCAGTTTCAAAGAAGCCAGGTCCAATGGAATTTACAGTAATTCCATACTTTGCCCATTCACTTGCGAGTGCCCTTGTAAGGTTTACTTCTCCTCCCTTTGAGGCGTGATAAGAAGCACTTGGATCATGGATGTTTCCAATTACACCATACATTGATGTTATATTGATAATTCTTCCATATTTTTGCTCTTTCATCTTTCTGGCAACATGTTTTGAAAAGAAGAACGCTCCACTGAGATTTGTCCCTATTACTTTATCCCACTCTTCTTTGCTCATATCTTCTGCCGGCACGATCGCAGCAGTTCCGGCATTGTTCACAAGGATATCGATTTTTCCAAATTCCTTGACAGTGCTCTCAACCACATTTATTATATCTTCTTCATTTAGCACATCACACTGCACTTCAAGGCATTTTGCACCCATTTGTTCCAGATCTTTTTTAACAGCCTCTAACTTTTCAATTCTCCTTGCTGCAATAGTGATATTAGCTCCGGCACTAGCCAAGGCCCTTGCAAACTGAACTCCCAAGCCACTGGAAGCTCCTGTTACAACTGCAACCTTACCGCTTAGATCAAATAAACTATTTTCCATACTTTATAACTCCCATTTCCTTTGAACTTAATTTAATCCCATTGTAATTACTATTCATATACTTATAATGGTATCTATTGTTAATGATTTATTACGTTTAGGGAAGTAGGTCAGTTATTTTCGTCATAGCTCAAAATCTGCGCTTTTGGAGCTTTTATTCCAACTTTATGAAATTCATTCCATGTTCTGCGGATCACATCCGATCGGTATAAGAACTCATCTCTAAGGTCGTTAACATAAGCCCTGGCTTTCAAACTTTTATAGAATGGGTGATCATTTAAAAGAATTACAACTGGTCGGGTCGGTGATATAAATACGTATCTTGAAGTAACAACTGCTTCTTCAAGTATCTTTAATGCCATATCTGCATCAGCATTATTATCTATATACACATCAAAGGAAGCCATCATTTCTGAGCTACCTGCGTTTCCAGTTGCAACACATTCTGTGAACACCAGGTTATTAGGAGCGGATACCAGATCATCGTTAGGGGTAACTATTCGTGTTGATCTGAATCCAATTTCTTTTACTTCGCCATAATATTTCCCCATTTGGATTATGTCACCAACCTGGAACGTCTTTTCCATAACTATAACCACCCCGCCAGCTATATCCTCAAAAAGGTTCCTCAGACCAAAGCCAATCCCTGCACCAATAAGACCACTCAATAATAGCAATTGGTTCATCGCAAGTGCAAACACAGTTGAAATTATATAGTAGATTGCCAATGAATATATAAGTACTTTAGAAAGAGGTATAATGGTCTTTATATGAAGTCTGTACTTCCATGACATTTCTGATATCTTTGTGAGTACAAAAGCAATTATCTTTGACAGAAGAACAGCAGTTATTATTATGCCAACAGAGATCAACACTGCATTTGCATCAATATGTTCAAATGCTGTTATTATATTCCCAGTTTCTGTCTCTAGATCGACCAATTACCACACCAACCTGCAATCTTCTAAATATTTAGTAACTAAATGCAGCTTATCAGCTCTTATGCTGTAGTATTCATCATTGATCTGTATCAGTTCCTGATTAAGCAGTTCAAAAAGGATCATGTTTATTCTGATATCATCTACACTACATTTCCAGTTCATTATATTGTTTAATTCACATTTTTTTATGTAGCCCATTGAAAGTATAAGGTAAAGAATGAACCGTGAATCGACATCAATATTGATACTTGGTGAGAATTTATCTATATTGCTGGTTTTTATAATTGGGTATTCTAACCACTTTTTCCATAACTTTTTTGCAACTCCTGGATTACCACGGGAAATACGTGTGATCTCTTTAATTATAATAGACTCTGCAGTCTCATCTGGTGTTCCTTTATTCATCAGCAGGGATCTGAGGGCAACATAGTTCACCTTTAAGGTGTATAGTTTTATTCTTCCATGTGTAGCCTTTTCTGCAAGGGGTTTTTTAACAACATGAAAGATCTGTTTATCTTCTGCTTCAACATCGTTCACAAAAAGTATCTCGCCATCTTCATATTCAGAGAGTAGGAACTCTTTCATTTGACTTGAATTCAATGGTGGTATTTTTATCTGTACTGGGAAGTATTTACGTATGTCCAATACACGACCAAGATAATTCCACGAATGTATATTCCATGTGCTTATACAGAGCCTTGCATCCTGTTCCAGGACCATGTTCAGAAATGCATGCAGGACCTCAAAGCCACCTATCTTTCGCATATACAGGTAATGGCAGTTGTCAAATATCATTATCTTACTCTGATCTTCAGATAAGGGGATCTCTTCTTTATCAGTGATTATAGAAGAAAAACTGACCTTTGTCACTTCATGTGAATATATATTTACAATTTCATCCACAAGTACAGATTTTCCAGCGTATGAAGGTGCTATTATAGCAATATTTAATATTTTTCCGGACTCAAAATCAGAAATAGCATCCTTTATTGATTCAATTGTTTCATCCAGGCCAAATAAATGACCTTTTTCAGATGTGCTTTCATCTGATGGAGTTATGGTAACTTTTTCTGCTTCCTTGTTTTTTTTACGGTCATCCATGTTCCAAATTCCATTTTAATACAGTTTTAGAATCCTAGCTTATTATTCAAGCAACTGTTTTATCCAGCATTTAAGACCAACAAAGCATATTAATCATGTGTATGATTTTATGGGATAAATACAATATTGTCCTATAACAATTTACTATAAATAAAATTCAATTTAAAAAATTGTAAATTAGCAGACCGATATCTTAATATCTAACCTTTACAATTAAGGAAATACATTCACCATAGCCCGGTAGTGTAGTGGTCAATCATGCAGGACTCTGGATCCCGCAACCTCGGTTCGAATCCGTGCCGGGCTACCAAACAACTTGCTATAAACCTCTTTAACAACGATTTTTGCACTTTACATACTCGAATTTGTGTTGAATGGAGAAACACGATATCTCTTATATTCTAGTGACATTAAGGAACAAGTGAACTACTCCTCCCTCCCTGCTTCCCTATGACTGTCAAGAGGACTATTTAAGATCAACAATCATTTAGTTCCTTTTGATATATTATCTGTGCAAAGTCCCAGCTACCTAAACCAATGGACTTAGTGTTGCAAACATTCTAGGTTGCCACATTTTCTCTTTTTAAACAGGGGGACATTTAGCCATCTTTAGAGTTATGTGATTAGCAAAGCTGCCAACTCCTTGAATATGAATACTGGAGGCTTTTTTGGTCAAAGCTGCAAAATCAATATGAGATGTCAATATTATTGGATCTTTTCTTGTAACTATTCAGCCTGATTTTCCTAAATAATGCAAAAATCGATATACTATGAACGTATTCTAAATATTATTAAAATATTAAAGCATCATCTATAAAAAACGTCTATCAATCTGAGGGGATTTGTATAGACCAAGAAGAAATACTCGCAGTTTATGAAACTGGTCCAGAAGCAGTAGTGGAACTTGTAACTCGATTACTTGAAATAATTGAAAAACAAGCTCTCCAAATTGCACAGCTTGAAGAACGAGTCAAGCACCTGGAAGAGATGCTTGAACAGAACAGTCGCAACAGTAGCAAACCACCTTCTACCGATTCCTATGCACGAAATAAACCAAAGGTCAAAAGTCAGAGAAAAAAGAGCGATAGATCCGCAGGTGGTCAAAGTGGTCATCCTGGTACTACTTTAAGAATGACCGATGAACCAGATGAAGTTCTTGTTCACCATGTTGACAAATGTACTAATTGCGGGGGTCCTTGGATTCTGTCCCTTATGATTATGAACGAAGACAGGTCTTTGACATTCCACAAATAGCAATTACATGCACAGAACATCGATGTGAGATAAAAACATGTCCTAAATGTTCCCGTGTAAACAAAGCTGTTTTTCCTGAGGGTGTGACTCAGCCAACTCAATATGGTATTCGGGTCAAGTCTGCTGCAGTTTATTTGCACATTAACCAATTACTTCCTTATAAGCGTGTAGCCGGTTTATTCTCTGATATGTTAGGATGCAGGATAAGTCCTGGTACAATAGTGAACATAGTGCGCAGTTGCTTTGGCAAACTTGAATCATTTGAAAACCAAGTGAAACATCTCCTTAAACAATCTCCTGTGATCAACCTGGATGAAACAGGTTTAAGAATAAACGCATCCTGCAATTGGCTTCATGTAGCAGGGACAAGCAAACTGACATATTATTTCCCACATAAAAAGAGAGGTTCAGAAGCAATGAATGCAATGGGCATTCTGCCAGGTTACACTGGTGTTGCAACTCATGATTTCTGGAAACCGTACAACAAGTATAATTGCCAGCATTCGTTGTGTAATGCGCATCTGCTACGGGATTGACCGGAGCTTACGAAAACAGTGATCAACAATGGTCAAAGATGATGGCATATCTGTTGATGTGCATTAAAAACCATGTTGATGATGGCCATTTAAATGCTGAGCTAATTCAAAGGTTCAGTGAGGATTATGATCACATCACCTGCTTAGAGATTAACGAAAACCCCCTGATCCAGAATACAATGTGCAATCTAAAAAACGAGGACGTAAGAAACAAACCACGGTAAAGAATTTGCTGGATCGGTTTATCGGGCACAAGGAAGATATCTTGCGGTTTATGTACGACCCAGACGTTCCGTTTTATAACAATCAGGCTGAAAGAGATATCAGAATGACGAAAGTACAGCAGAAGATATCAGGTACTTTCCGTAGCGGACAGGGTGGAAGGAATTTCTGCCGCATTAGAGGATACGTTTCTACTGTCAACAAGCAGTCTAGATATGTTATCGACTCGATCAGTGAATTATTCTATGGGAATCCACTTGTTCCTTTATTGCAGAATTGAGTGCAGATAGAGAAGTCAGCGTGGTGGAAGGGATCCAGGCTGAATAGTTACCCGTGATTTAAGCATTTGATGATTATACAGCAGTCCATCCACCATCAATACAGATATCCTGTCCTGTCAAATATCTAGAATTGTCAGATGCAAGGTATATTAGCAAACCATCCATCTCACCCGGTTTACCAATTCGTTTCATAGGACATCTTGACTCAATGAAATCCTTAAAACTATCATCAGAAACCATTTCCTTTGTCATTTCAGATTCAAAGAATCCAGGTCCTATGGCATTTACAGTAATTCCATATTTTGCCCACTCGCCCGCTAGTGCTCGAGTAAGATTGGTTACTCCCCCTTTTGATGCATGATAGGAAGAGAGTGGATTTTGCGTATTTCCAATTACACCATACATTGAAGTTATGTTAATTATTCTTCCATGATTGCGTTCTTTCATCTTTCTGGCAACATGTTTTGCGAAGAAAAACACACCTCTAAGATTTGTATTAATTACTGTGTCCCATTCTTCCCTAGTTAAATCTTCTGCCTGTGCAAAAGAAGCGGTTCCTGCGTTATTTACAAGAATATCGATTTTCCCAAATTCTTCAACTGTACGTTGGACTACATTTATGATATCATCTTCGTTTAAAACATCACACTTTACTGTGAGACACTTTATGCCAATTTTCTCCAGTTCTACCTTAAGTGTTTCTAACTTCTCAACTCTTCTTGCTGCAATAGTAATATTTGCTCCGGCACTGGCTAATGCTTTAGCGAACTGTACCCCTAATCCACTGGAAGCACCAGTTACAATCGCAACTTTGCCAGTTAGATCAAATAAATTATTAACCATATACTACTTACCCCCACTCATACTTTGATTAAATTTACTATTTAACAGTTAGTCTGTCTAAGGTGTTACGTTGAAGCATACTGCTTATATCCACAGATATCAACGAACCCTTGCTCTACCAGTTTGC
>PXAV01000058.1 GCA_003565715.1 Methanosarcinaceae archaeon | reverse complement strand
TATATATATATATATAATATTTAGTATAAAAGTACTACATATCTTGTAGTGACATCCTGAATTTACCTTATCACTAGATTAGTAAGCAATTCAGCAAATTGAAGCAGTTCACTGAAGCAACGAGAAGGAAAACAATGACAAAAAAATTAGAATCAAATGATCAAAAAACACCTTTCTTGTCAGCACATTATAGTGGCCCACTCAAAAAAATCGCAGATTCGCATACATTTATAACTGAAATTAAAAATTCTGAAGATGAGTTGCTTCTCTGGGAGAAACGACTACAAAGTCTGTCAGACATTCTGCATTCCAGATATGATTCTGTCCAGGAGTATCTTGACGTTGCCCTTGACAAGGCAATCAAGCTAACAGATAGCAAATTCGGCTATATTTATTATTACAGCGAAACAAGAAAGGAATTCACTCTTAATACGTGGTCTAAAGGCGTAATGAAGGAGTGTGAGGTTGTTAATCCGCAGACAGTTTACAGGCTGGATGATACAGGCATCTGGGGAGAATCTGTCAGGCAACGTAAATCTATCATTATAAATGACTTTAGTGCTCCAAATCCTCTGAAAAAAGGCTATCCACAAGGTCATGTTCAACTTCACAGATTTATGACAGTGCCCATTTTCCGAAATAATAAGATTGTGGCTGTTGCCGCGGTTGCAAACAAAGTATCAGATTATACAGAAGTAGATGAGCTACAGTTAACTTTGCTAATGGACTCTGTATGGAACATAATAAGACAGATAGGTGCTGAAGAAGCAATACGCAAGAGTGAGGGAAAATATCGTGGCCTGTTTGAGAATGCCATTAGTGCTGTTGCAATCAATAAAATAATCCAGGATGACCATGGTAAGCCTATTGACTATGTTTTTCTTGATGCTAATGAAGCCTTTGAGAGTCATACGGGACTCAAAGTGGAAAATGTTGTTGGGAAGTGCGCAAGTGAAGTTCTTCCAGGTATAGAAAAAACGTCTGTTATTGAAAGATATGGTGATGTTGCAATTAACGGCAAACCTGTTAATTTTGAAATGTTCTCTGAACCATTGCAACGATACTATAGCATTAGTGCATATCAGGTAGACACGGGAATCTTTGCGACGGTCTTCCAGGACATAACTGAACGCAAAAATGCAGATGAAATGCTAAAGGAAAGCGAACAACGTTTCAGAAGGTTAGCAGAAAATGCTGAGGACATGATATATCGCTATGAATTCTCTCCTAAAAGAGGGTTCACCTATGTTAGTCCGGCTTCAACCAGAATCACAGGTTATACACCCGAAGAGCATTATGAAGATCCCGATCTAGGGTTTAAACTGGTACATCCTGATGATGTTCATATTCTCAAGAGCTTATCAAAAGCAGATTTTAATGACCGTACAACTGTAGCTCTCCGTTGGATAAGAAAAGATGGACAAATTATTTGGACAGAACAAAAGAACTTTTTTGTGTATGATGACAATGGAAATTTCATTGCCCTGGAAGGCATAGCCAGGGATATCACCGAGCGCAAAAGGACTGAAACCTATCACGAGATGGGGACTGAGGTTCTACGTATTCTTAATGAGCAAAGCGATCGACATGATTCGATACGGGATGTAATCTCAACTTTGAAGAGATTTACCGGGGTAGATGCCGTAGGCATTCGCCTGAAAGATGGGGATGATTATCCATATATTGCAAGTGAGGGATTCCCCACGGATTTTCTGGAGTCTGAGAATTCACTGGTACTTCGCAATACAGAAGGGGGCCTGTGCAGAGACTGCAACGGCAATCTAAAATTGGAATGTACATGCGGTCTTGTAATTTCCGGCAATACAGATCCCTCCAATACTCTCTTCACCAGAGGTGGAAGCTGCTGGACCAACGATTCCTTTCCGTTTCTTGAGCTTCCACCAGAACATGATATTCGGTTGCATCCACGCAATCAGTGCATTCATCGGGGATATGCCTCCCTGGCACTTGTACCCATCCGAATGAAAAATGAGATTGTAGGTCTGATCCACTTTGGTGATCACCGGAAAGGAGGTTTTTCGTCTGATGCCATCGAGCAGCTTGAAGTTATTGCATCGCATATCGGAGAAGCTTTGATGCGCCGCATTGCGGAGAATGAACTGATTCAAAGTCAGGAAAAATATCGCTTGCTTTCGGATGTATCTTTTGAGGGTATTGTGATACATGAGAATGGTATGGCTCTTGAAATCAATGAAACAGTGGTCCGTATGACAGGCTATAGCCGTGATGAATTGCTGGGGATGAATTTGATACCGATTTTATTCCATCCGGATGACCATGATACCCTTAAACAGAATATGGCTGAAAAATCCACAAAACCATATGAGGTGCGTTGCGTAAGAAAAGGTGGGTCTATAATACCCGTTGAAGTGGAAAGTTTAAATCTCACACACAATGAACGACATTTACGTGTTTCAGCAGTGCGTGACATAACTGAGAGAAAGAAAAATGAAGACGCTTTGGCTATTAGCAACTTATACAACCAGTCTTTGATCGCAGCGATCCCTGACCTGATATTCGTGCTGGATGAAAGGGGTATATTCATTGATTACAAAGCAGCAGACGATAAAGACCTGGCAATTCCAAAAGAGGTATTTTTGAACAAGAACATATTCGATGTATTGCAAAAAGATCTGGCTTTCAAGATTAGAAAAGGTATCGAAGAAGTTCTAAATCAACAATCTACAAAAACAATTGAATATCAAATGCCTATTGAAGATGAGATCAAATATTTTGAATGCAAGTTGTCCTCTTTTGGGAATGATAAAGTTATTGCTGTGGTTAGAGACATCACTGCTCGTAAAAAAGCCGAGCAGAAAATTGAAAATGAAAGATCTCTCTTAGAAGGACTTCTTAATTCAATACCAGACATGATATTCTTCAAAGACCCTGATGGTGTATACATGGGATGCAATCCCGAATTCTCAAATCTTGTTGGCAGGAGGAAGGAAGATATCATTGGTAAGACCGATTATGACCTTTTCAGCAAGGAGCTTGCAGACTTCTTCAGAATGAACGATCTATTGATGATGAAAGAGGGTAAAACCCGACATAATGAAGAATCGGTAGTGTATCCTGATGGAAGGAATGTAATGCTCTACACTACCAAAGCTCCTTTGAGGAACTCTGCAGGCAAGATAATTGGTTTGGTGGGTGTGGGCCGTGATATAACTGATAACTGGAATGCAGAACAAACTATCAAAGAACTTAACAGGCTTAACCAGTCCACAATTGATTCTCTGGATGCAAATATTTGTGTACTGGATGAAAACGGAACTATCATTAAGACAAATAGATCATGGGACGAGTTTGCCAGTGACAATTCTGCTGATGTTGAAAAGGTGAGCGAAGGGACAAATTACATTCAGGTTGCAAAGAATTGTGTTGGCAAGGATAGCGAGTTGGGATGGCAGTTTGCAAAGGGAATAGAAGATGTTATTATGGGGTTGAGTAGGGAATTTGATCTTGAATATCCATGTGACTCACCAGAAGAGAAAAGATGGTTCATAGGAAAAGTTCGTCCTTTTGAAGATACAGATGTTTTTCCCCGCAAGGTCGTAGTATCTCATATAAATATCAGTGAACGTAAATTTGCTGAGGAGCAGTTAAAGGAATATGCATCTGATCTGAAAAGAAAAAATCTGGAACTGGACAATGCCCTTCTAAAAGCAGAGGGTGCTACCAGGGCCAAGAGTGATTTTTTGGCCAACATGTCTCATGAGATACGCACACCTATGAACGGTGTTATAGGCATGACCAGTCTGCTTATGGACACTGAACTTGGTGAAGATCAAAAACATTATGTTGAAACGATACAGACAAGCGGAGAGTTATTGCTTAGTCTTATAAATGATATATTAGATTTCTCCAAGATCGAAGCAGGCAAGTTAGAGCTGGAAGTCCTGGATTTTGATCTAAGTGACATGCTTGATGACTTTGCTTCAATGCTGGCCGTAAGAACTCATGCTAAAGGATTGGAATTCATCTGTGCATCTGAACCGGATGTTCCTGTTAATATCAGAGGTGATCCAAGTCGTTTGCATCAGGTATTGACTAATTTGACAGGAAATGCGCTTAAATTCACAGAGAAAGGTGAAATTGTTGTGCGTGTAAGCCTTGAATCAGAAAATGAATCTGAAGCCCAGTTACATTTTTCGGTCAAGGATACAGGTATTGGTATTCCTGCAGATAAAATAGAAACTCTTTTTGATACATTTTACCAGGTGGATGCGTCAACCACACGGAAATATGGAGGCACAGGTCTTGGT
Source organism: Methanosarcinaceae archaeon (assembly GCA_003565715.1). Lineage (GTDB taxonomy): Archaea > Halobacteriota > Methanosarcinia > Methanosarcinales > Methanosarcinaceae > Methanolobus. The sequence continues at coordinate 3,307 of PXAV01000058.1, read as the reverse complement.
CTTGCAATCTCCAAACAACTTGTTGAGATGATGGGTGGGCAGATAGGCGTGATCAGTGAGGAAGGGTTTGGTTCTGAGTTCTGGTTCACAATTCCTTTTACTAAGCATTCAGGCGCAAAGCCAAAAAATAGTTCATTACATCATTTAAGGGATTTACATATACTTATAGTGGATGACAATGCAACCAATCGTGAAATACTGCGGATTTGGCTTTTGTCGCGGGAAGCTAAAGTAGACGAAGCTGAAAATGGTGCCACAGCACTGCAAAAACTCTATCAGTCACATGAGAACAACAATCAATTTGATGTGGTACTTCTCGATAGACAAATGCCGGGAATGGATGGCATTACTCTTGCAAATGTGATAAAATCTGATGATAAGCTCAAAGATATTCCTCTCATGATGCTGACATCAATTGGAATGTGGCAGGATTCTGGTAAGTTTGATAAAAACCAGTTCATTGCTTTCATTGCTAAGCCGGTAAATCATTTGGAGCTGCTTGAGAAATTATCATGTCTTTCCAATACAAAGATGGATACTGCAAATTCAGAGTTGTCTGTTTTGCAGGGTGATGTATCTGAGGGAGTAAATAAAGGTCTAAGGATCCTGCTGGCTGAGGATAACATTGTGAATCAGAAAGTTGCACAAACAATTTTAAAGAAGATAGGTCACAAGGTGGATACTGTGGCAAATGGCAAGGAGGCAATAAAAGCACTTGAAATGATTCCCTATGATCTGGTAATTATGGATGTACAGATGCCTGAAATGGACGGTATTGAGGCTACAAAGCTAATAAGAGACACAAGTTCTGCTGTTCTGTATCATAAAATACCTATCATTGCAATGACAGCACATGCCATGAAGGGAGACAAGGAACGTTTCATTGAGGCGGGAATGGATGATTACATCGCAAAACCGGTTTCAATGAAATCATTTATAGAATTACTTGACAAATGGTCAAAAGAACTGAATGCAAAACGCTATGAAGGTGATTTATGTGATGAACCAGCTCATCAAACAGATATACCTATTTTTGACAAACAGGCTTTTATGGAGAGGATGGATGATGATATTGAGCTGGCACGGAAGCTCATTTCTACATATATGAAGTATACACCACAGAAGATAGAATCCCTGAAGGCAAATATCGAAAGTGCAAATGCCGAGGAGATTAGTAATTATGCACATAGCATTAAAGGTTCATCAGCGAACATCGGTGGTATGGCTTTAAGTAGTATTGTTAGTGAAATGGAAAAAGAATCAAGAGCAGGTAACACAGAGGAAGCTTTAGGCATGATGGAAGAAGTGGAAAAACAGTTTGGATTGCTTATAAAGCATCTGCAAGAGGTATGAACTGCTCACTCTCTCCTTTTAAGAATATACCTGAAAATATTTCAATGTAACTGGGGGGTCCCAAAATTTGTTTAAAAAAGAGATATGTTTTTAAATCAAATATCTAACTGGATGGTCTCTTGTCGCAATCCTCATAAAGACAAACGTAGATAATTAGGTCTTTGAAGCGTCATACTTACTGATAAAAACAAAGGTGTAAAAAATCAGGTATATTCCTTAACTTCTTACTAAAACGAAAGATAGCTTATTTATACAAATAAATCAAAGGCTATGAATGAATTTATCGTATGAAACAATCACAAGCTGAGGCACACACATGTCAAAGATCTCTCATCAGACAACATTAGGTGTTATAATTGTGCTCTTTGGTCTACTGATCTTGTTAAGGACCACGGGGATATATGATACTGGTCAGCTTTTGCTCTACACCCCTTCTCTTTTTGTACTTCTTGGCGTTTATGCAATTTTTAAAAGCAGATTTTCCAATCTTGTAGGTCCCATGATTTTGATCACTGTATTTGGGACCTTTCAGTTGCTAGTCCTTGGTAAGGCATCATTTGACACTGTTAGGACCTGGTGGCCTATCCTGTTGATCCTTGTAGGTATCGGGATTCTTTTTAGCAGGAAAATAACATCCTCAGTTTTCCGGTCCGGAACCGGTGAAGAAAAGGTTGACATGCTTGCGATATTCAGTGATGTTAATTCTTATGCTGGGTCTGATAATTTCATCGGGGGCGACATTACTACAATATTTGGTGAGGCAGAACTTGATATGAGAGATGTTTCAGTAACCTCTCCGGTAAAGCTGAATATAATATCCCTTTTTGGAGACGTAGATATCATCGTTCCGGAAAAAAGTCAGATACGTATTGATGCTGTTCCTTTTATTGGAGATATCGTTGATAAAAGGTCAGGCAGCCAAAAGTTAATGCAGGGGAATGATAGGGGACCCGAAATTGTGATAAGGGGATTTATTGCGTTCTCAGATATGTCTATAAAAAACTGATGTTTAAAGTAAAGATAAGCTAAACTTGGAGATCAATAGGGTGTGTAGGGACAGCGTAAGCCAACTTTCTTTAGATATGGGGTAGTCAGCTTCTTATCTTCTAAGAATATCTGATAATTCACCTATTCTTCTTTGCTGTATTTATAATATCTCTAACCTTCTTAATTTCCTTTTTCACATCATCACTGCAAAGCACCGCAGAGATAGCTACCAGACTGTCAGCACCCCCCATGATGACACTCTCACAGTTATTCAGGTTGATGCCACCTATAGCAACAACAGGGACATTTATTGCTTCCTTTACAGCCCTTATGCTTTCAGGACCGATGCCATCACCTGCATCCCTCTTTGTGGATGTATTAAATATAGGGCTCAGCCCCACGTAGTCAGCTCCTTGAATTTCTGCTTCCAGGGCTTGTTTTGTGTTATGGACCGTAAGTCCGATTATCTTATCAGGACCAAGAAGCTTCCTTACTATATCTATAGGCATATCTTCCTGGCCTACATGGACCCCGTCAGCATCAACTGCAAGGGCCACATCAACACGGTCATTGACCAGAAATATTGCCTTATTGCCGCATATTTCCTTTATTTTAGAAGCTTCCAGGACCATTTTCTTTGTACATTTGTTCTTTTCCCTATATTGGACTATCCTGCAACCTGCATCAACAGCTTCCTTTACATCAGAAAAAGTTCCTTTTCTGGACAATCCTGAATCAGTTACCAAGTAGAAATCTATAAGCTCCATCAACGTTCTTTTGTTAACCATATTCTTTCAGCACTCTTTAACATTCATTCTGGATCTGACCTTCTCATCTGAAAGGTTGTATACCTCATCATAGAACAGCATCTTAAATGTTGCAGGACCTGCTGAACTCTCAGCTGCAAGCTCCCCTGCAACTCCAAAGTAAGAGAGCGCATCCCTGGCAGCACCACAGTAGTCGGTGT
>PXAV01000122.1 GCA_003565715.1 Methanosarcinaceae archaeon | reverse complement strand
TTCAAGCCGGTATCCTGAGGATTATATTACCTACATAGGTGTAGCCAGCTTGTTGACCATCATAACGGCCAGACCCATGCTCACCAGGAACTTGAAATGAGGATCAAGGATATGGGCAACAGTAATGAACTTGAAGCTATCTCAGCACTGGAAGGTCCACCTTACTGGGACCATGGGTAATATTTTGAATTTGCCAGGAAGGTGGACAAATATGATATGAACATGGATGTCAAAATGATTAAACTAGTGCTTGTTGTCCTGTGCTCAGGTTTTTATGGTCCTGGTGATCTTGTGCAATGGTACAGGGAGCAAACCGTGGAAGCAGCCCCCGATGTGGGATGAGTTACATGGCTGGAATATGCTTAAATGGGTTCCTGAAGTGAATGTGCCGTGTTTTTTCATCACCGGGGAAAATGACTACAAAACTCCGGCCTTGCTGGCAGAAGTAACCATGGAGGACTTTGTTGCCTACCAAGGGTAGGAACTTGTTATAATTGAGGATGATGTACACCTTCCTTTCTTTGCAGACTCTGATAGTTTTCTCTCAGAGATGCAAAGAATCAAGTACCTCTGTGGAGAAAGCTGAAATATAAAAATCAAAGTTGTGCTTTCTTCAATTGTTCATGATACTGTTGATAATGATATTATTCAGTATCACACACTTTTTATCTTTACCGCAGTTCCATAGGCAAGTAACTCAGCTGCGCCGGCCATTGTCTGTGAAGTAGTGAACCTGACATTCACAATTGCATCTGCCCCCATTTTATCTGCACTCTCGACCATACGGTCATATGCCTCTTTTCTTGCCTGTGTGAGCATATCCGAATAACCTTTAAGCTCTCCTCCCACAATATTCTTCAGTCCGGCAGTAATATCATTTCCAATATTCTTTGCACGAACTGTGTTGCCAAACACGATTCCTATTACCTCGGTTCTTTTACCCTCTATCCCATCGGTTGTCGTTACTATCATTTTTACACTCCTGCTCATTATATTCCTGTATTTTTATTAGATAACAGATATTTGTCTATACTTATCTTTATCCTCTCTTCAATGTGAACGTAAAAGTGCTTCCTTTACCTAATTCACTCTGTACAGTTATCTTTCCTCCCTGTCCTTCGATAATACCTTTAACGATTGAAAGTCCAAGACCACTACCTCCAAACCTGCGGGTTGAAGTACTGTCTATCTGATAGAACTTATCAAATATATTTTCAAGTTCCCAATTATTCATTCCAGAACCTTTGTCAGTTATACTGATCTTTACAAATTCTTTTTCTTCCTTAACATTGATTATTATGGTACCTTTCTGATTGCTGAATTTAACAGCATTGTTCAAAAGATTAACAAATACTTGCACAAGTTTATCCTTGTCTGTAATTACAAGTGGCAAATTTGCTGGAGTATGTATAATAACTTCCATTTCCTTTTGCTTTATGGATGCGTCAAGTATTTCAAGAGCACCTACTATCACATCTTCTATATTTACCTGATCAGCCCTGAATTTCATCCGGTTTGATTCTATCCTAGATACATCAAGCAGCTCATCAACCATCCGGGCCTGCCTGTCTATATTCCTTATAATGATATCTAGCATTTGATTTTTAAGTGAAGCATCATAAACATCGTTCTCTCTTAGGAACTCACTTGATGTTTTCATTGCAGTCAAAGGTGTTTTTAGTTCATGTGAAACGATGGAGAGGAATTCTGTCTTTAGTCTGTCAAGTTCTTTGAGCTTTTTGTTTGCATCAATCAGTGATTCATTTGACACCTTAAGCTCCCGGGTCTTTTCATCAACTTCATTCTCAAGGCTCTTATTCCAGTTAAAAAGTATGAGAAATATAAGTGAGCTCACAAACACTATAAAAATTACTGAAACAACAGCAACAATGAACAATTTCACGTAAACAGGTACAATAAGCTCGTCCACCTTAGAAGCCGGGCTTGTGATCGCAAGTGACCACCTTTGATTATACCAGTTAATGGGAACATAGGAAACAAGTCTATCTTCTACAACAAAGCCATCACTAGCATAGACAAAAAACTTCCCGCTCCCGGCGGTACCATTCATCTGCTCTGCTATTATGCTGCCCATTCCAGATGTATCTAAGCTTAAAATATCTACATAATGGCTTCCTCTTTCATAGCGCCCGGACTCGTCATAGAGAAACCTTCCTCTACCATCAATAAGATATGCATGATCTGAGGTACCTGACTCCACTACATAACTTCTTTTGAGCTCTGTCTCTTCTATTATAGCAATAAATGCCCCACTGAAAACACCATTTTGAAAAACAGGGAACCAGACAAAAGATCCGTAATTACCTTCAATCAGTTCTATTGGGTCTGTGATATACACCTTTCCACTTGCCCTAACACGCTCAAAGGCACTGTACTGTCCATGTTCATAAAGGTTGTAGTCATAAGGTACATGCTCCTCTGGATATCCGGCGACGATTGTTCCGTTTTTGTCAACAAATTCAATAACATAGAATAACCCTGCAACATCATGTACACTCTTCATGTCAGATGCAAAATTATCGGGTGGAATGCCAGATTCCTTCTTTGCAATAACCTCAATCAGCAGGATCTTTTCGACGAGAGAACGTTCTATACTGCTGGCAGCCTGTTTGGTAAGTAAAAGCTGTTGGTTCTGGTACTGTTCCTCAACAACAGACCTGACTTCCATGTTCGTTTTCATCCAGAGGAAGAAAATGGAACCTATCAAAAGCACTACTACTACAAAAAATATTATCAGGTTCCACTTATTGATCCTTTCAAACATGGCTCATTGAAAATAACACTTCACATGTCAATATTTCTTCTCAGTATCATCTTGATACGTGCTTTTAGCTCTTTAAGGTTGAAAGGTTTTGTAACATAGTCATCAGCACCCAGCTCAATTCCTTCAACCTTGTCGTCTATCTCGCCACGTGCTGTGAGCATTATTACAGGAATATGCCTGTAAAGATCATCAGACTTTAATTGTCTGCACACCTCAAGGCCATCTATCCCTGGGATCATAAGGTCAAGGAGTATAACGTCAGGTATCTCTAGCTGTACCTTTTCCATGGCATCATGGCCATTCTTTGCCTCTACCACATTATATCCTTCAGCTTCAAGTGCAATCTTAAGGGAAACCAGTGCATCCAGCTCATCATCCACAATAAGGACCTTTTCCCTGGTATCTGTCATTTTTTCCAAGGTCTTTTCTACCACTGCTATGGAGATAGATAAGGTCTTTGAGATCTCTCCGGCTGACATCCCCGGATCTTCCTCAAGAAGTGAAAGGATCTTACCACTAATATTGTCTTCATCCATGATTATTCTACCCAAAACTAAATCATAAATTATAGTATTATGATGGTATTAATACCTTTCTAAATATGAAAGGGTTTCGGTTTTTGTAAACAAACAATCCAATAAAAGAAAATCTTATAAGCTATGAATTAATATCTGTATTAGATATAAATGGATGCGTTGGAAGATATTTTTGGCAAGACCGCCCAAATGACAGTTCTTAAGAACCTCATAGAACATAAGGATGAATCAACATACCTTTCAGGAATTGCGGAGGAGACTGGCCTTTCCCATTCCAGTGTTGCAAGAGTAATTACTCCCCTGATAAAAAGCGATATTGTTATTGAAAAACCCCTCGGGAAGCAAATAAGGACTTTTAGACTGAACCTTGATGATGAGAAGACAAAGCTTATCCTTGATTTTTATTACAAGATAAACAAGATGCAATAATCCCTGTCCCGAATATGCAAAAAGAGCCAGGCCGATTATATGGATTCCTTGTCTTTTAATCCTCTAGCATTTTTTTTGTCAGTCTTCCAGAAGCATGTGCAAGCAAATTGAGCATATGCATCGATATCAATCCTACAATTAGCCCTGATAGGGATATTAGTATAGCCTCCCGAAGACTGTGTGAAGTAATTATACCATATATGTGCAACAAAGGATACATAATCATACCACATGTCATTACAAGCAGTATTATTATCGATGTTATTGAAACCATTCCCAGTGGGAATTTGATCAAAAAGAAGGAGAATAGCTTCCAGGTCACATGACCCTTGCCTCTTTGGACCAATCTACCAGCAACAGACTCGCTTTCAGTATTGCCTGTGATAATTGTCGGGATATCAATTCCTAACAGCCATCCTGCCAGCTGGCGCTCAAACGAGGCCATTTCCCACAGTGACAGAAAAACAAGAAAAAGTAAAGGTATCAATGTCCATATTGTAAGAGGTCCTAAACCAAAAGATAAGCCTGTCATGAGGAAAAAGAAATAAGCAGTACCAAGTGGGAAAGAGAACAAAAGATAAAGTATGTTCCGGTATGTCTGGCGCTCAAAAGCAACCCCTATAAAATCCTCTACTGTGTTTTTTATTTCAGACATTCTTCCTCTTTCTGTGAAATCATTCTACGTACAACTTGTCTCTTTCTCCTGCATTTGAGATTTCTTTTCTTTTCTTTTCTTTTCTCTTTAAATTTAAATGCTTAAGCTTTGGTATTGCTCCAAAAGGATTATTTTCCATATTCTTTCCTGCGTTTTGGCCTCCTGATGAAAAAGTATAGTAGAGCACCAAACACAGAAGTAAGAACAATAATTATCACCCATACAAGCTTGTCATTTCCTTGTGGTGGTTCATTTAATGCGCAGTCTATAAGCATCCACAGCCAGAACAAAGTGAATATCGTTCCAAATATTAATAAAAATAAAATCAAAAAGAAAAAGAGTCCCACATTGCTATCAAACATATTATTTACCTCTTTTTTATATATCGTCTATTAATCTTTGTATAATTATGTTCATTCGTGCCTGAGGGCATCAACAGGATTCATTTTTGCAGCTTTGTTGGCAGGGTATAGCCCTGCAAGTAGTCCAATTATAAGCGATACTAGCACACCCAACAGTATCATATCCATTGGAAATACATAGGGAAGTCCCATTGCCCTTTCGACAAGATAAGCGCCTCCAATACCAAGTAAAATGCCCAGTATGCCTCCTAAAAGTCCCACTACCATTGACTCTACTATAAAAAGTGAGAGCACTTCGTAGTTCTTGTACCCAAGGGATTTCATTATACCTATTTCTCCCGTTCTCTCTGTAACAGTCACAAGCATAATGTTCATTATACCAATTGATCCGACTATCAGGGATATCAAAGCAACTGACATCAGCAACGAGCTAAGGGCAGCAGACAGACTATCCACTTCTTTTAATATCTCTCCCTGGTCAAGCAGGAAATAAGGTTTAGCATCTTCGTTGTCTATTTCCCGGGATGGAACTCCCAGACTCCTTGCAAGTCTTCTGTCAAGCTCATCTGTTACTTCGTCGATAGAATCCAGACTTGTTGCAGCAGCAAAGAACCCTCTGTAGTAGTCTTCTCCCAAAATTTCGTTCATAGTGGCAATTGGGATAAATATTCTTATATCCGATTCAATTCCACTTTGGACCAATGTATTTTCAGGACTTGCCACAATTCCTTTTACTTTGAACTGATGGCTTATTACCTGCCCGTCTGCCCTTGTAAAAGTTATATCGATAGTGTTTTTATTTCCAATACTGCGACCAAATTTTTCATGGGCAATATCGTGGCCCAAGACTGCCATGTATGTGTCTTTATCACTAATGAAAGTCCCGGTTTCCATATGGATGTTTCCAACATGCACATAGTCCTCAGAAACTCCCTGGATGTTTATCTGCCGTACAGTTGAACCATATTTTACTTTTGCAACCCGTTGATTGATGGGTGATACACCTTCTATACCTGGTGTGTTATCAATCAGATGTAGCTCATTGTCATGGAACAGGTTTGCGGTCTTACTCTCAATTATGATGAAATTGTTGCCTACAGACCCTATCTCATCGGTGAAGTACTGATTGAAACTGGCCCCAAGTGATACGTTTGCAATGACAGCAGCAACACCTATAATGATACCAAGTGTTGTCAGTGCAGACCTCATTTTTGAACTACTGATGCTACTAATTGCCATTTTGAATGAGTGTTTCAGACTCAGCATTTATACCACCTGCAATAATTCAATTGCTATTCTTCCTGCGCCTCATGTAAGCAACCGCGGGTATCCCAAGTAAGATAACAAGTGCAGCGCCCAAAGCTATGGTACTTCTATTGTTTCCGTTGTTTGCTTCAATAAGCTGCATATCGCGAATCCCAAGCTCTGTACTGTGCTGGTTCATTCCATTGCGATATTCTACTGAAATAGTAACAGGGACCGATAAATCCTGACTGCTGCTTTTTGCATCTATTTCTATTGTAAAGAGCTCATCCGGTCCCATCGAACCTATAAAATATTCCTCGGGTGAAAAAACTACATTCTCAGCTTCCAGTTTTACACTTACTGAATTTAAGGTATTGGGATGGGTATTTGCCACCTCAAATTCAAGCTGCCCCTCCCCATTTACAAGTTCCATTGTCTTTATGGGTATTACTTTTAAAGAAGTAGGATCCACATCTACAGGAATCCTCCAGTTATTATTGTAGGCATGGGAGTTTCCTGTCATAAAAAGCTCCAGATGATGGGTACCTTTGGCAATATCGTTATCAATTCTTATATTGTAACTGAGGATAATCGAATCCCCGGGACCTATTACACCTGAACCTGTATATATATCACTTATCACCTCTATTCCCTCAGTACCCTTGAGTAAAGCAGACTGTACACGTGCATTTGTGTCAAAATCCACTCCAGCAATTGTGACTACATCTTTGTCTGCTGTGTTTGTCAGGACAAAGTTTAAAGTTGCAACATCGCCTGGCATCAGCACCCGGGGTCTGCACTCTATATCAGTAAGTTCCAGGGTTCCCTTGCTGTTGAAGGTATTCGAGCCTACATTAAGGTCAAATGATGATCTGTACCATATATCTTCATTATTTGTTCTATAATATACATCTACAGAACCAGTCCCCACTCTTGCATTCTCATCAACAAAAAGCCTGAATCTTTGTAGTGATTCTGTTTCCGGAGACATAATACCTATATTTCTGATGGCATTGTTCTGTGAATCAAGAATGAATGGATATTCAGGTTCCATCTTTATAGAAACAGCATCAGCACGACCGTATCCTGTGTTCTCTATCTTCACCCAGACGTCTACATGTTCTCCTATTCTGGCAGGGAATGGCTCATAGCTGACTATATCTACTTTCATACTGGCAGCAGAAGAAGCAGATGCATTTACCATGAAAGCGGTAGATAACAAAAAGATACAGAACAGAATATGGAACATTTCTCTAAATGTATTACTTCTTTTCATTTTAATCACCTTTAATTGTTAACGATATATCCATCTCTTATGTGCACCAGTCTGTCTACATACTGTTCCATTTCCGGATCATGTGTGATCATTACTATTGTGCATCCTTTTTTGTGTAGGTCTGAGAAAATTTCCATTATCTCTTTACTGGTCTTTGAATCCAGATTCCCTGTGGGCTCATCGGCAAGTATGAGCGATGGGTCATTGACAAGGGACCTTGCAATTGCAACTCTCTGTCGCTGGCCTCCAGAAAGTTCATTTGGTCTGTGGCCTATTCTGTCATCAAGACCTACAAGCTTGAGCAGATCTTTTGCCCTCTTTGGATTATCCATGCCTTTCTTTGCGTTGGAATATGTTGGCAGAATTACGTTCTCATAAGCACTCAGGCGTGGTATGAGGCTAAAATTCTGGAAAACAAAACCGATCTCAAAACCTCTAAGCTCTGCAAGTTCATTGTCAGATATAGCGCAGGTGTCTTTGCCCATGAGCATAACTTTGCCAGTGGTGGGTCTGTCCAGACAGCCTATCATGTTCATAAGTGTACTTTTTCCAGATCCTGAAGGTCCCATGATAGCAACGAATTCTCCTTTTCGTATATTCAGGTCTATTCCATGCAGTATAGGTACCTCTACATCACCCAAAAAATAGCTCTTTTTCAGTTCCGATATGTCAATAACATTGATACCATCAACGTTGTGTATATTTTTACCTGTAATTATAATCATCTCCTATTGGCATACTTGACGATATATAGTCGGGTTTGTCATACCACACCTTGCTATATATAAGTTTCTATATATCGTCAAGGCAAACTTTTCACAGTCTCATGTGTAAATAAAAACAAAAACCTTTCAAAACGTTCTAAAAAATGACCTGAAAATTATTCATCTCTGTCCGGTAATTCTTAATAACCATAAGGTACTAATCATACCAATTACATGGATGATGTGGAGCAAGTAATGGATTGTTGTAACCCTACAGAAAAAAGACCAGATAATGATCTTATAATTGAGGCTGTAAACATTTGCAAAAGTTATGAAATCGGTGACATGGAAATTCAAATATTAAAAAACATCAATATACGTGTTGCAAAAGGTGAGTTCCTTGCAATAATGGGCCCTTCAGGTTCTGGAAAAAGTACATTGATGAATATTCTTGGAATTCTGGATCGTCCAACGTGTGGTACTATGTCTATAATGGGTAAGAACATTTTACAGGCAACAGATAAGGAACTGGCTTTGATAAGAGGACTTGAGATAGGCTTTGTCTTTCAGAACTTTAATCTGGTCTCAAGACTAAGCTCTCTTCAGAATGTTGAACTGCCCACCTATGCAAACAAAAAAAAGGGTATCGAACCCCGAGAAAGAGCACTGGAGTTGCTTGGACTGGTAGGTCTTAAGGACAGAATGTACCACAAGCCAAGCGAGCTTTCTGGTGGGCAATCCCAAAGGGTTGCAATTGCCAGGGCTCTTATCAATGATCCATCACTCATTCTTGCCGATGAGCCCACAGGAAATCTGGACACAAAGACAGGACAAGAGATACTTGATATCTTTAGTGACCTTAATAAAAAGGGCCGAACAATTGTGATGATAACACACGATCTGGAAATTGCTGCATATGCAGATAGGATTGTTTATCTGAGGGATGGAATAATTGAGGATGATAATAATTAAATGAGTACAATTATTGCAGATGTACCCAGTTGGTGATTCAAGTGAAATATAAAAATATAATATCCGGCACTATGATAATTGCAGTTGTGTTTTTTTTATCGATCATATTTTGTACTCCTGCAGCCTCTACCCCATCATCAACTACATTAGAAGTTGATATACTAAAGTATGAGCCATTTCCGGCAGAGATTGGAGAGTATATTAGCGTGTGGATAAAAGTGGATAATTTTGCAGCCCAAAAATCAGATGATGTGACAATAAAAATAGTTCCTGAGTATCCATTTACGGTAGATTCTCCGCAGAACTCACAAAAGAATATTGGAATATTACCCCCAGGTAACACTGGTATTCATGAATTCAGGCTGTTTGTGGACAGGAATGCAAATCCAGGTGTTGGGACAATAAAGATCAGGTATCAGGGTCAAAAAGATGACATCTGGCTTGAAGAATCATTTGACATAAGGGTTGGGGCAGATACCTTTGATAGCCGGGGGACCCTTGAACTTGTGTCCTCCGGAACAACCCCTGCTGTTATGATGCCGGGTGATAAAGGGACTCTAGTTCTTGAAATGCGAAACAGTGCTGCCACTCCAGCCGTCATACTTGACGGAAAAGAATTTGATACCAAGGCTAGAATACAGATCGCATCACTTGGGAGCAATGAGCACATAAAGGTTATAAGTGACTCTTATAGAGGTGATGGTGTCTTAGGACCTGGAGATACTATTAACATTTACTATACGATAGAAGTTTCCAATAATGCTCCGGTAGGTACATACCTTATAGATCTTTCAATGATAGGCAATTCCCATTCATATAACACTAACTGGCAGATACCTGTGAAAGTAGATTCCCAATCCTCCCTGAAAGTTATTCCTGCTGCACCTCTTGTTCTTGAGGATGGTGAAGGTACCCTTGAGTTTGATGTTGCAAATGTCCATTCTGCAGCTCTATCTGCAGTTTCAGTCCGTCTTGAATCAGACAACATGGACTTTTCACCAAAAGAGTATTTTATTGGTACAATGGAGTCAGATGAACTTTTCACCATTGATATAAGCACTGAACATATTGAGGGTCTGAACTCATCAAATACTGTTAATGTCATTGCAAGTTACCGCAATGGTCAAAATACACATGAATATATTGTTGACTCACTGGAAGTAAGGCTGGTTGATTCATCTTCAGGTCCTGGTGCAGGTACGTTTGTGCTTATTCTCCTTGTTATCATTGGAGGAGCAGGACTTATTTACTATAAAAAGAGGTCAATGAAAGATACAGAAAAAGATAAAAAAGAATAAACGTATACCAAAATACCCTCTCTTTATTTTTCCTTTATCTTTTAATGATATCGGTTTTAGCTGGCCTTTTCTGTGGTATTCATACTGCTGACAAGTTTGCCAGTATGCATCAAATAGGTGCCCTTAACCAATCTTTAGTCTTTGGAACACATCCATCAGATACAATTTTATTTTCCTTTTTTGTCAATTGTGCTGGTTGAATCGGTATTTTAAGAAGAGGGAACATTGCATTCGGATATGAAATGAAAAATGGCATGCTTAAATGTTGCATGTTGTTGGTATGTTTCTTATGTTCGTTCAATTCTGCCTTAAAGCATCCACAGGGTCCATCTTTGCAGCTTTGTTAGCAGGATAGATACCTGATACTAATCCTATGAACACTGAAATGAAAAACCCTGCAAATATCAGATAAAGCGGGAATATATGGGGTAATCCAAGATAGAGCTCCAGTGCATATGATCCGAGAAGCCCTAGTATAGTTCCAAAAATGCCACCTATCAGGCCAATTACAATAGCTTCGATTATAAAAAGACCAAGAAGATCTGTGTATGTAAAGCCAAGTGACTTCATAAGTCCGATCTCCTTTGTTCTTTCCGTTACCGTCACAAGCATTATGTTCATTATTCCTATGGATCCAACTATAAGTGCTATCAAAGCAACAGACGTAATCAATACTGTAAGGGCATTTGAAACAGTGTTTAGCTGCTCTATGATATCTGCCTGGTTGAAAATAGAGTATGGTTTTGCATCATCATTGTCAATATCCCTTGCAGGCACTCCCAGGCTTCTGGCCAGATTTCTGTCGATCTGTTCTGAAACAGGTCTAACCTCCTCTGCAGTAGCAGTTCTGGCTGAGAACCCTCCATAATCCGTTTCGCCAAGGAGCTCGTTCATTGCTGAGATGGGTATGAATATCCGATTATCTGGTTCCGCACCCGATTGAATGAATTCTGAATCCGGACTTTGAATGACTCCTATCACCTTGAACTTCTGGGTAATTGTGGTTCCATCCGTTCTTCTGAATGATACCTCTATAGAGTTCCTGTTGCCAATGGGCCTTTCAAATCTTTCATTGGCCACCTGATCACCTATTACGGCCACATAGCTGCTCTTATCTGTGAAATAATTACCACTTTCAAGCGTTATACTTGCTACGTCTTTGTAGTCCTGTGTAGTTCCCTGTATGTTTACTTGTCTTGAGACCGACATAAAAGAAACTTCAGCAACCCTCTGCTTGATGGGAGAGACACCATCAACGCCAGGTGTCTTTTTTATGATCTCAAGCTGGTTATTATCAAACACATTCATCTCTTCACTGAAAATAACAATGAAGTTATCTCCTATATCACCAAGCTCATCTGTGAAGTATTGGTTAAAACTGGCCCCCAAAGAAACATTTGCAACAACCGCAGCAACACCTATTATTATTCCCAATGTGGTAAGAGCTGAGCGCATCTTGGCACTATTGATACTTCCAAGAGCAAGTGTAAATGCTTCTTTGAGTTTAATCATTTTTTTAATCCTGTATAAAATATATCACTTCTATGGGTAAAGTAAATAATGGTATTGCATATTATTGTGATACACTGTTTATAAATAGAACGGATAGTTACTCTCTTAAAACCTCTTGCCTTGTTAGAGAACGGGAATATGTTACTAACCTATTTCAGAAACCAACAATTTATTTATGGGAGGTCAGTAATACGAAGATCTGCTTAAGCTACCATGCTTGCAATGACCAATGTCTGTATTGTACTATTTCTACATAGTTAAAAAAAGTCAATTTTGATAATATTAATTTTTATACTCATGCGAATTAATGAACGAACTACGTCATAATTTCCTTAGATATTTGAAGGAGTTATAAAACACCAGTCTGAATTATCATTTAATACGTTCTATCAGATAGTGATAAAAAACAGGCTATGTGTTGCTGTAGATTTCTATAAATGCTGTTACCGAGAACTGTTTATAATAAGGGAGCCATAATTACATGAGATATGTCCTTTCTTTATTTATGAGACAATATATATAAATAAACAACTAAACAGCTAAAGTCCTTTTACTTCAATTGTCAGCTCTCATGTTCTTGTTTTTCCAGAAAACGGGGTACATATCTATCTCTACAAGCATACTGTTATGAATATAAATGAGATTGATGGTGTTGTTGCTTCATCTGTTGTTTCATCTGCGTATCTTGTTGGTGAGGCTTCTTTCTGCTTCAGGGACAATACAAAGAATGCTGTCCTCAAAGGAATAATACCTCCACATTAATACTCTGTTTCCAGAATGAAAAAAGACATAATAAGTGGGGATATCGAGGAGTTGGCGTATTAGGATAAGGGCGTAATCGGTGGGAAAAGGTTTACAGAATAAATGGCATCGAGCTGGATCAATGGGTGGATTTATCTTTTCCAAACACAATTATGTATCTCTTAAGGTATTAGCTATATATGACATCGGAACACCTACAGGTGAAAGACTGGTATATACCAAACTGAAGACAGCTCAGGATTTTTGTGCCACTGGAGATGTGATAAATGGCATATCACTGAGGCTAGATTATTTTAACAGAGACCGGGAAGTTGCCCAAGTAATAGAAAAAAGTGGTCATAATGCGCAGGGATGGACCCAGACCCATCCCTAGATACTCAGGACCCTTGCAATTGAGAAGATGTCAAATACTATCATACTAGTCTTCATCCTTCTTATTGCATCCTTTGGAGTCGTTAGTACTCTTAACATAATGGTGATGAGCAAGGTAAAGGGGATAGGAATACTAATGGCAATGGGGTAAGAAGATCAAACATATGCACCATATTCCTTATATAGAGCGGTATATTTGGGTTTGCAGGTGCTATACAGGTACTTTGGCTGGGATTGTGCTTTCATATTCTATCGGTGGTTATCCACTGCCCGAGGGGGTATATGGATCTAGTTATATACCCGTTGTTATAAGGATCGAAGATGTGCTTTCAGTGATCTCTGTAGTATTCCTGCTGAATATGGCAGCAGGTATTTATCCTGCACAGAAAGCTGCGAATCTTGACCCACTTGAGGCAATATCCACAAGATAATTTGTTATTGTATCACAAAAGAAAAGTCATAGGAGGTGCGAACGGGTAAAGAGGGTTGAATGCACAGGTATGGTGACATTGGAGTGTATTGGAGAGGTACTAAATTACACACCCGTTCGCATACATACCAACTACTCGCATGGATAAATACTTTTCGCTTACATACGAACAAAATCTATTAGAGCTCCTTTTGTGTTCAAATGCGTATTTTCCTCTTCACTCACTCTCTCTAGCTTCAACAGGCCCAAGGGATGCTGCCCTTCTTGCAGGATAGACACCCGCTACTATATTGATAATGAAGTAAAATGTGGTGGCATACACATAGTTCATTGCATCTGCCTTAAAGGGTAGCGATGTAAGCCCAAAGTAGATCATCTGAGGTATATCTATCTGATAACCGGCAAGTAAAGACGATGTAAAATAACCCCGTAAACAGCCGACTATGACCCCTATTGTTCCCATTGCCAATGATTCGATCAGGAATATCCTTGTGATACTTCCCTTTGAAGCACCCATGGTCATAAGCATTCCTATTTCCCTTTTTTGTCCATAACCAATGTAAAAAGCGTATTTGCGATACCAAAACCAGCTATCATGTATATTAGACCACAATATAACCACACAAGAACAGTTTGCGTATTAATCAGCTCAAGAATATCACTGTTTGTCTCTATTCGGCTAACAACATCAATATCAGTATCCTGCTCGATCTCTAAAGCAATAGTTTCTGACATGGATGGATCAGCAACCCTTACATTTATCTTGCTTGTAACTCCTATTTCCTAAAAGAAATAAATAGCAGATTCAAAGCTTATGTATGCATAGTTTTCATTTTTTTTTGTTTTGTTCCTGTATGGATATTCCAACAACATGAAAAGAGGTAGTCTTAAACCCAAGCATTACAATGTTTACATTATCACCAACTGAGGCTTCAAGTTCCTCTGCTAGCTTATTACAAGAACAAAACCCTGTTGATCCTGCTGAGTGAATAGAGGTCACCATGTATGATATCTTCAGATATTCCTATCAAAGCATTTTCTGCTTCAGGATCAATACCATTGATATTTGCTCTTTGTGCATGTGTTCTGTGACCAATGGTTTCCTGTCCTTTAAATGTAGGGGATACAACCTCAACTCCTTCAATAGCAACAATGATTTCAGATCAATGGTTGTAGAGGTGGATATTGCTACTCTTCCTGTCGGATGAACTGACAATGATCTTGGGGTGAACTCTTTACGGTCATTGAAATAAGTTCATCAGTAAATCCACTCATAAGGGACATCAGAACAATGATTACAGCCATGGCCAGCGCCACAGTAAAAACAAAAAAGAAGGTCAGGCGTTTGTGGGCACTGAAATGCCTTAATGCTATTCCTATTTCGTACATACTTTTTCTCATTTTTGTAGAAAATATCATGTTGTTATAAAAACAATTGAAACTGAAAGGACAGTTTGATAGTTGATAATTGTTCTGTGTATGTATCTA
Organism: Methanosarcinaceae archaeon; assembly: GCA_003565715.1. Classification (GTDB taxonomy): domain Archaea; phylum Halobacteriota; class Methanosarcinia; order Methanosarcinales; family Methanosarcinaceae; genus Methanolobus. The sequence continues at coordinate 13,001 of PXAV01000122.1, read as the reverse complement.
TTGAAATCCAACTCAATATAATATAAAATAATATGATACAATATAATTACTACAATATGATGTGCTATGCTATATTCGTAACAGATAGCATTTGTTTCATATAGTATGAATCCTGCAGGGCTACGTAAAGATAAAAAAATGTTAATTTCTTTAGAATTATTATTAAATACTGGTAACAAGGACAGGTACTGGAACTTATAAACGGATATGAATATAATTGATATACTCGTATGTCCACAGAAAATACAAGAAAAATGTTGTATAAATAATGTTTTGAATGTGACAAAGAAACACTCATATTGTATATTGGAGGAATTTTTATTAAAATACAGATACCCTATGGAAAAGAATTCACAGAGCTTGATGTTAATATACCTCACCAACTCATTGTACCTAATGAGGTGATGGTGACAAATGAATCTGAGCTAATTGACACAGCCTTGCAAAATCCTGTTGGGAAAACATCACTTGATTATTTTATCAATAACACAGAGAGATTACTTATACTGGTAAACGATGCAACACGTCCGACACCTACAGCAAAGGTCCTGTTTAAAATAAAAGAAAAGCTTAGAGAACATGCAGATATCCGGTTCCTTGTTGCTACCGGTGCCCATCGGGGACCAACAGAAGATGAGTTCTCATATATATTTGGTGACCTTTATGAAGAGTTCAAGGATCGTATATACGTCCATGATGCACGAAAAGATGATGATATGGAATTTCTGGGAGTATCTTCCAATGGAACAGAGATGTACCTTAACAGGATGGTAACTGAGTATACAAACATCATAGTTATTGGAAGTGTGGAACCACATTATTTTGCAGGTTATACAGGTGGTAGAAAGGCATTCCTGCCAGGTGTGGCAGCATACAGGACAATAGAGATGAACCACAAACATGCACTTTCAGATGATGCTCAGCCTCTTGCCCTTGAAGGAAATCCTGTAGCTGAAGATATGGAAGATGCAATGGCTCTATTAAAAGACCTTAATGTATTTTCTATACAAACCGTCCTGACTGCAGAGCATGGGCTTTATGCTATGGTAACAGGGGATATTTTAAAATCATTTGACATTGCAGTAAAAAAGGCAAATGATGTTTTTTGTGCAAAGTGTAGGCGTAAAGGTAACATTGTTGTCACTGCGGCACCATATCCGATGGATATTGATCTTTATCAGTCACAAAAGGCTCTTGAGAATGGTAAGCTAGCTCTTGAAGAAGATGGTATTATAATACTTGTTTCCATGTGCCGGGAAGGGGTTGGTGATAACACGTTCCTGGACCTTCTGTGTTGTGCAAAAACATGTAGTGATGTAATGTGTACTATAGAGGATGGTTATAAACTTGGATATCACAAAGCTGCAAAAATGGCGCAAATAGGAGTTTACGCACAGATGTGGGCAGTATCTGAGCTTGATGACAGGACCTTGACAATGGCAAAAATGAGCCCATATAAGGGTCTGCAGAAAACTTTTGACATGGCAGTGGAAAATATAAAGTCAAAGGGTAAGGAACCATATGCTGTAATACTGCCACAGGGGAGTCTGACCGTTCCTCTCATTGAAAGATCCAGGTAAAAGAAGAACTAAAGAAATATATTAAAACATGCCCAGGTAAACCCGGACAAATTTGTTACAGAGGTTCATATCTGCATATAGCGTGCTGCTTCACCCAGTTCTTCCTCTATTCTCAGGAGCTGATTGTACTTAGCAGTTCGCTCGCTTCTGGCAGGTGCTCCGGTCTTTATCAGGTCTGCACCAATTGCAACAGAAATGTCGGCTATTGTTGTGTCTTCTGTCTCAGCGGACCGGTGACTTACAACCACACTATATCCATTGCGGTTTGCCATATTTGCTGCATCGAATGCCTCTGAAAGTGAGCCAATCTGATTCACCTTAAGCAGCAGTGCATTAGCAGCTCCCATTTCCACACCTTTTACAAGACGCTCCACGTTTGTAACAAAGAGATCATCTCCAACTATAATAGTGTCCCAGGCATCATTTGTCAGGCTGACGAAATCCTCAAAGGCTTCCTCGTGAAAGGGGTCCTCAATAAGGATAATGGGATACGTTTCTATGAGTTCCAGATAATAGTCGATAAGCTCGGAGGGTTTTAACAGTTTACCATCAATGGAATACTCACTTCCATCAAAGAACTCCGATGCTGCTGCATCCATACCAATGCTTATCTCTGATTCAGTATAACCTGCCTCCTCTACAGCACTTGTCAATGCATCAAGGGCATCTGCTGTCATTTCTATAGAAGGTGCAAACCCTCCTTCATAACCTACGTTTGTTGCAGAACCACCGTAACGTGATTCAAGTATTTCACCTAATGCATGATAGGTCTCAGCACCCATGCGCAGTGCCTCTGAATAGGAGGCTGCTCCCTTTGGTTGTATCATGAATTCCTGAATTGACAGCTTATTGCCTGCGTGCTTCCCACCGTTTAGCACATTCAATGTGGGGACCGGGAGTGTATATGCATTTATCCCTCCAAGGTAACGGTACAATGGAATATTGAGGGATTCAGCAGCTGCTCTTGCAACTGCCATGGATACTCCAAGTATCGCATTGGCACCAAGTTCCATCTTATTCTCTGTACCATCAAGGGCAACCATGAGACTGTCTATATCTCTCTGCTTCCTCACGTCCATGCCCAGCAGTTCATGTTCTATGGTTGAATTTACATTATCTATTGCATCAAGGACACCTTTTCCGCCATAGCGGTCCTCTTTGTCACGCAGTTCAAGGGCTTCATTACTTCCCGTGGAAGCACCAGAAGGAACACTTGCTCTGCCAAACCCGGATGGGGTATAGACGTCCACTTCTACAGTGGGGTTACCTCTGGAATCCAGTATCTCACGTGCATGAATTCTATTTATTGTATAGCTGTTGTCATCATCAATATAAGGCATCCTATTCCACCTTCGGTTTATTTTAACATCTACTTTGCAATTACCGTATATATTGTTACCGTTCATATTATGGTTTGACCATCCATTTGAGTTGTATCCTCACAGGTTTATATTTTTATATGCATAAAATATATAAACTTAAAAGTATTATTATATTAAGATGAAAACATCTATTGCGAATCTTCTTGACGGGAAAGGCTATGAAATAGTCAAACTCTTACAAGGCCTTGAAGTCCCAAGAACCGAAGCCATATCAATAGCATGTCTGGTCTGCAGTGAAGAGATGACATCCCAGAACATAGAAAAAGCATCTGGACTCAGGCAGCCGGAGGTTAGTATAGCTATGCGGCCATTGAGGGAAAGGGGATGGGTAGAGGAAAGAAGTGAAAAAAAAAATTCAGATAAAGGCAGACCTGTTAAATACTACAAACTTGTTGTTCCTTTTGATGTGATTGTCAGGACCTTTGAGACAAAAGCCCTTAGAAAGAACATGGAAATAGTTGAAGCCCTCAGGCAGCTTAAAGAAATCACAGGTGTTAACAGTGGTTAGACACTTTTACCCTGATCAAACACAAGAGGAGCAAAACCTTTTTCAGCATCAAATACCCTGCTTGCTGATATTCTGCATAGTTCTATTATGAATATCTCAACAACCATAAAAACTTCACTCTCCTTTCTAAGGCAACCCAGGTTTACAGAATCGTCCTTGCCTGCTGCAGAGTGCAGATGTATCTTTGGCTTTCCATCTTCCTGAAAAATGTTCCCAATTCCTATGATCTCATGTGCATCATCTATATGCTTCCAAATTGGATCAGGTGGAACTTCGTTTGTCCTGGGGCCAACCACAAGGTTCACTTTCCTTGCTGCACCAAGCATCATGAATACTGCAGCCTGGATATTTTCGATGCTGGCTAATTCTTCTATCCCGCTGAGTATATCATCCCCGTGGTCCAGGCGGACTGTGAAAACCCTTCCGATACTACCTGTTGAATACTCCAATATGTTTGCCTCCTGAATAGGTCAGATGATACCATCTGAAACCGACTTTGTGTTATGTTTCTCTTGTTGCACTTTTATTACGGTATTAGCTAAGAACACATAAATAAAATGGTTTAAAATAAAGGGAAAGTTACGTGTTCTTAATAAGAAGGATCCATCCCATCGATCTTGGAGAATGCACGATCGACCTCTTTTTCACTAGCCACACGTTCTTTTTTCTCACGCTCGTGCTTTATAGCATCCACAGCTATGGAGTATAGTGTCTCAAGCTCGGAAGCTGATTCCAGGGTTAGTACTGCCAGTACCTGGGGTAGCTCACCATTCCTTACAATGATTCCCTTGAAAACATGACCCACAGCACTTGACAGATTCTCTACTTCTGTTGATATCTCATCAATGCTAAGTCTCTCTCTGTCACCCCTTATGATAATCATTGCTCTGCTGGCTTCCTCATGTACATTGCTTGAGAATAAAAGTCCAGAAGGTGATAGTGCCTTCTGTATGGCTGTCCTTACAGGGATATCAGTTTCGGCTTCATAGAAACCAATTGTTGCAATTCCTGCACCTCCGCTCATAACAGTCTTGAAATCTCCAAGATCTGTAACCATCATCATTTCGCTATCAAGCGCATCAAGGAGGAAGAGAAGACGTCTGGCTATCATATCATTGATACCATTGTATGCAGATTCAACATTTCCTCCCATTTGCTTCAGGAATTGATTATCAGCAAGTATTATGCCGTCAACTCCACTCTCCCGCATATCCCTCAGGCAAAATGCAGCATTCTGAAGATATAATGTTCCTTCCTCTCTAAAAGGCAATACCACTAATGCATATACAGGAAAGTCATATTTCTCTTTTAGTTCCTGTATTATCATAGGGGTGAACGAAGAACCCGTCCCTCCAGAAGCAGAGGTGATCACAAAGCACACATCAAAGTCACCTCTTTCTTCTATTTTCCTCATGATATGTGTTTTGTTGTCCTCAAAAACATGCTTTCCAACGTTACGGTTGGCACCAACACCATGCAGATGTGGTATATGAACCCTGTCTTTTGCTTTTGTGAACTTCATCTCCCTGAGATCATTCACTGCAGTGTTGATAGCAATCGTTTGCACATTGCTTTTATATTTTTGCTGGGAGTAGAATTTGGCAAAGCGGCTCTTCTTTCCGAAAGCTTCTTTGTTTATAGCATCAAGTATACGATTTCCGCATTGGCCGTTCCCAACGATGAGTATGTTGAGCAATTGATTCCTCCAGATTACTAATATAATTATATCTAAATATATGTTGTGGCAGATTAACTCTATATGTACATCTATTATCAGAACTTATATTGCTTATGCCTGTAATAGATCCAACCTATTACTGCTCCAATGATCAATAAGGGTATCAGATAAACATAAAGAGGTTGCTCAAAAAGGTAGTCATATTTTCCTTCTGTTACACGTATATTCCTGCTGACATCATCAGAGCTTACCTGCTGCAGATCCTGATCAACACCATTATCGAAACTATAGCTGTGTTGTGTGGACACTGTATAAGTACCTACCTCTGTAGGTCTCAAGACAAAAGAGAATTCCCTCTGCTGCTGAATACCAAATGTCTCCTGGTATATTGTAGGAACGCCGGATATCTGCTCTACACCAGAACCACCCTCAAATCGCATACCATCAGGGACAATTATGTTGACCGTCACACCAGTTGCAGGTGCAGTTCCTTCATTCTTAATAAGCATAGTTCCTGTTATTCTTTCATTCCGGCTGACTGTGTGTTTGTCAAAGGTCGTTATAAATTCAAGATCAGCACTGACCAAACTCTCACTGGGTCCTACAATAATGGTAGGTGAATTGGAAGCTGCCTGGGGGAACCTCTGCCCGGCATCATTTGTGAATGTTGCCGTTGTTGGTGCCAGTTCAAATGTACCTTCATCTGTAGCCTTCAGTTCATATACAAAAGGGGTTTTCGATTCACCTATATCCATGGTGGTTTTTCCGGGATCGCTTACCAATGTATCATATAGAATGAACCTTGGTTGCTGTGGCTCATTGAAAAGAACTTCTGTTGCCCGGTCATCTCCCACATTCTCAACAGTGACCCTAACCCTAACTATATCTCCAACATTAATACTCTCTTCATCTACTGACTTTATGATCTTTAATTCCGGAGTACCTGCAAAAGTTGCAGACCTGTGCCCTCCTTGTACCAACTCGTTCTTATGCAGATCCCTAAAATCATAGTCAGTGAGAACTATTGAAACGCTTGCTCTGGGTATTACTGAACCAACAACAGAATTCAATATGACCTTGACCTTTCCGCCATCATCAATATCAAATTCAAAGGAGTCCCCTCTACTGATCAATATATCCTTTACTTCTTTGTCCCTATGATATACATAAAACGATACACTGTTTGCATCAACAAATACGTCTGTGACATCTATCACATAATTATTTATCTGATAACCATTTCCCATTTCGATGGTATCATTATATAATACTGATGCAGCAGAAACAGTTCCGGCAAATGCAAGGGAAAAGGATACAACACATAAAAATATAATAAGAAAACGTTTAATGATAGCCATTTTTTCCTCAGGGGTTAGAATCTGATTTTGTTTTTTGGTATATGCAGTTTTTGATACTATATATATATTATGTATGCCAAGCTTTATATTTTGTGCTAGGATATATTTTTGTCCCTCATCCAATGTCAACAGTAAATTTTCAATTTAATCAACATAGAATAAGGAAACCAGAGGTTCTAATCGGTGATATTTGAGGCAATTATTTCCATACTTACGTCTATCCAACGACTTTTGTGTATCAGTGATCCCATAGATATTACATCAGCACCTGTTTTTGCGTACTCCTCCAGGTTATTTATGTCGATGCCACCGGAAATCTCGATAATTGGATGATTTGTCAAAGTCAATGTTTTAATAAAATCCACAATGTCGATTATTTCAGAGGGCTTCATATTGTCAAGCATGATTATGTCAGCACCGGCTTTTGTAGCTTTGATGGCATCATCTGCAGATTCGACCTCCACTTCTATCTTCTGTGTAAAGCTTGCTTTTTCCTTTGCGGATATTATTGCTCCATCAACTCCCATCATTTTCACATGGTTATCTTTTATCATTACTGTATCTGAAAGATTGAATCTGTGAGTGTCTCCACCACCGGCCACCACTGCCATCTTCTCATATTTTCGGAGGCCGGGTGTTGTTTTCCTTGTGCATGCTATTTTTACAGTATCTGAATAATTACGTGCTATATCCACACACTTTTTAGTGTTGGTTGCGATTCCGCAAAGATGTCCCAGGAAGTTCAATGCAAGCCTTTCTGTTCTTAGTATGGCTATAGAACTGCCTTTTATATGGAATATCGTATCGCCCTTTGAAATAGTGTCTCCATTAGAATGTTCACTATTATATTGTAATCCAAAATGGTCGAACAAGGAGATTGCTATATCAATTCCTGCAAGGGTACATTTTTCTTTTGTGAAGATCATCGCCTCTACATTTCTTTCAGGAACAAGCTTACAGGAAACATCATTATATCCAAGGTCTTCTTCAAGGAATTTCTCTATTTCATACTTGAACAACATATTATCAATGATTATTTACCATTAAGACATTTATACTCTTTTAGCATTAAAGCAAAACCTACTTAAATCATCAACATAAGCTTTAAGAAAAAATCGTTTATTAAAGCTCAAATGTCCGGAGAGGAAATATGCTCAGGATCGGAATTATCGGTTGTGGTACAATAGGCTCTACGATATGCAGGGCAATTGATGATGGTGAAGTTCAGGTAGACCTCTTTGCGATCTATGATAGGAATCAGGAGGATGCCCGCAATCTTATATCCACATTTAAGAGGTCAAAACCAACTATAATGGAAATGGATACAATGGTCAGACATATAGACCTGCTTGTAGAATGTGCCTCTCAAAAAGCTGTTTACGATATAGTACCTAGTGTCTTGAATGCACGTTGTGACGTTATGGTCATGAGCGTTGGTGCATTTGCTGATCAGCAACTGTACAGTAAGATCAGAGGGCTTGCAGAGGATAATAACTGTAAGGTATACCTCCCATCCGGGGCCATAGTGGGTATAGACGGTATCAAATCAGCATCATCTGAGGAGATATACTCTGTCACACTCACAACAGAAAAACCACCATTGGGACTTGCTGGAGCACCATATGTTGTCAATAATGGCATAGACCTTGAAAACATAAAAGTACGTACTATGCTGTTTGAGGGTAATGCATCTGAGGCTGTCAAAGCATTCCCGGCAAATGTTAATGTTGCTGCGACCCTTAGTGTAGCAGGTATTGGTTTTGAGAGAACAAAAGTACGTATAGTCGCAGATCCAAAACTTAAACGTAATGTCCACGAGGTAACAGTTGATGGAGCATTTGGGAAGTTTACCACAAGGGTAGAGAACCTACCTTCTCCAACAAATCCAAAAAGCAGTTATTTGGCATCACTTTCTGCGATAGCGACTTTAAAGAAGATATCAGATCCTATCCAGACAGGTACATAGCCACAAAAATAATATTATTTAAGTTACACTGTTTACAGCTTACTATTGTAATATGCTGATCTTGTATCTATATTTAGTATCTCCGCAAAATATAAAAATTTTACATAATAGGTTATGATCTTATGATGGATGCCCAAACAATAATAAAGAGGATAATGGAGCTAAAAGAAGAAAAAAATGCCGTTATCCTTGCCCACAACTATGAGCGTGGTGAGATACAGGATGTTGCAGATTTTACAGGTGACTCACTTGGCCTTAGCAGGCAGGCAATGGATCAGGAGGCCGATGTAATAGTGTTCTGTGGTGTACATTTCATGGCAGAGAGTGCATCTATCCTTAGCCCTGAAAAGACAGTGCTTCTACCGGAAATATATGCAGGTTGTCCAATGGCATCAATGGTCACGGCACAGGCCCTGTATGCAGAAAAGAAAAAATATCCGGATGCTGCTGTGGTATGTTATGTAAACTCTACAGCAGATGTCAAGGCCCAGAGCGATATCTGTTGTACATCAGCAAACGCTGTTGAGGTTGTCAACTCCATGGATGAGGAAAATATTCTGTTTGTTCCTGACAAAAACCTGGCAGACTTTGTTTCAAGGTACAGTAAAAAAAATATCATTCCATGGGACGGTTATTGTCCAACACACAACCAAATACTTGTCACAGATATCATCAAAGCAAGGAAAGATCATCCCGATGCAGAAGTACTGGCACATCCTGAGTGTCGCAGAGAAGTGATCGATCTTGCAGATAAGGTATTCAGCACAACCGGTATGGTAGAATACGCAAAAAGAGCAGGCGAAGAGTTCATAATTGCTACTGAAGTGGGGATACTTCACAAACTTAAAAAAGATAACCCCAAAAAAAGATTCTACAATGTATCCAATTATGCTGTTTGCCCTGAGATGAAGGCTATAGATCTTGAATCTCTGTTACTATCACTTGAGAATATGCAGCATGTTATCACTGTTGACAAAGATACACGTATAAAGGCCAGACTTTCACTTGACAGAATGCTTGAAGTCAAACGATACAGGTAGTCACTTTATGAAGGAATATTTAACGCTGATTCGCTCTGGCAATTGCCTTATGGCAGGGATTGCCGCTGTCATTGGGGTTTTTATTGCATACAATATAGTTGCTGTAAACTTCCATGGTACTGTTTCAGACATTGCTTTTTTTCCGGCAACAGATACCATGAAAGTCTTCCTTGTGGTATATCTTATAACAGGAGCAGGAAATGCTATTAACGATTATTATGATGTAGGTATCGACAGGATAAACAAACCAGAAAGACCTATACCTTCCGGACAGATAGGGGTCACAAAAGCTCTACATTTTTCAATTTTATTGTTTGTGTCCGGTACGGGCCTGGCAATGTCCATTAACCCTATATGCGGTGCGATCGCTCTTTTTAATTCTCTTTTGCTCATATATTATGCAAGCAAACTGAAAAAGATGGCTCTTGTCGGTAACCTTGCTGTAGGTTACCTTACAGGCTCGACCTTTCTATTTGGTGGTGCCGTCTTCTATAATTATGGAGGTATATTAGGGGTTTCTGTGCTTTTCCTGCTGGCAACGCTGGCTACAATGGCCCGTGAGATCGTAAAGGATATCGAAGATCTTGAAGGTGACAGTAAAGAAGGTGCAAGTACATTACCTATAATCCTGGGGGCAAAAAAAGCTGCCTACATTGCATCGTTCATAGGCATTGTTGCGGTATTGTCAAGTCCTGTACCATATCTCCAGTCATTTATGAGTATACGTTATCTGTTTATAGTTGCCCTGGCAGATATACTCTTTTTCTTTGCGGTCTATGAGATAATATACAGGGAAAATCCTGTAAGATCATCTAAGATGTTCAAGATGGCAATGGGTTTTGCACTTATCTCTTTTATCGCAGGTACATGATAGGTCTTAAACTGTTCAGCATACAGGTATCATACCTCTGGCAAGCTGCATGCAGAAATCCTGGATGTGCTCAAGTTCAAAGTCAATAACATCTTTAACTTCTTTTGCAACAGAATCCACAGTTCCCTTTTCCATTATTATCTGTGCTGCAGCGACCTTTGGTCTGTCGATGCCCACTCCTATATCACTTAGAAGCCATACATAAGCTTCTTTTACATCAGGTACCTTCTCAACTATATTTGCTGCAATTTTATGCGAAAGGACATTGTAGATCTTACCTACATGACTTACGGGATTCTTACCTGCAGCAGCCTCACTGCTTACTGGACGGTTCAGGGGAATGATACCATTTACACGGTTGCCGCGTCCAACCTGGCCACAATCTGCATCTTCTGCGGATGTACCTGTGACACTGGTATATATCCCGTCCATACCACGACCTGCTATGTCCAGATTATTGTATGTAATAGAGGCATTCATATAGATTCCTCTCTCTTCCATATAATCTGTAAGGAATCCATTCATTGCTCCGAATATGTCTTTTTTCATATTGAAATAATGCTGTTCAGAATCTACAAATGTGTCTATAAGAGGCATCGCAACTGTAAGATCAAGTTTGTCCTCTTTTCTTATACCCATTACCTTAACATCCTCTCCTGATTCTGGATATTCCTCCTTGAAAACAGGGGAATTAAGATATCCTTCCATGTCAAGAACTGCTCTTTCTGTAAACGAAAGGGGAGCATAACCAACAGCAGCTGAAGTATCATTGGAACCCAGTATGTCCCCTTTCCTTCTGAATATATCTGTGAGCTCTGCAGAACCTGGTTTGAGTTCTATCTGATACTCAATGAAATCTGGCTGTACAAAACGAAGCTTTTCATCAAACCACCTTCTTGCTGTATCCTGGGCTATATTGGCAACATCTATTTCCGTGTCCTCAGCCCTTGATGTTGCTCTGTCACCAATAACAAGAAGCATAGGTTCAACCACAACTCCTCCGCCAAATATTCCGGTAGTTTCTCCAGCAACAAGCAGGCATTTATCGATATTGTGATGCAGTATCGTATCAAATACTTCAATATATTCTGTGCACAGATCTACTGAGATCCTGTCCATTATTGCATCACATATACTGTCAGGATGCCCCAATCCCTTTCTTTCAACTATCTCAAGCTTTTGTTCAGGAGCGCTTAATCCCCTGAAATCCTCAACAGAAATATTCCTCAATGTATCACCCACTAAATGATAATGTGTTCATATTTTATTTATATCTAACAACGATTATGATAATATTGTATTTTTCATTCGGTCAATGGTCACTCATTTTCATAATCATCATGGACACTTGAATCTCCATGCCTGAGGTATTCTTTGAGGATCATTGGAAATGTATTTGCAGGTACAAATCTCACACCAAGCTCTTCTGCCCACTTCTGTATTCCAAAGTCACTTGCAACTACAGCTGCATCCAGTTCCTTTGCAAGTATGAGCACATCAATGTCAGGAGCACTGTCAAGTATCCCATATCTTAGGGCTGAACGGTACTTGTTCCTGAATTTGCCTATATGACCACCTATAACCCTCTTCTCAATGTCAAAACCGATATCTTTTCTTGTTTCTGCCTTTGTATTGGTAAGCAGACATTCTGTGGATGCATCCCAGATAGTTTCCTCAGCAATCACCATTCCTTTATTGATACGTTCACGCATATGTGAAACGTATTCATGGAACACTTTGGAAGGTATCTGAACATTATATCTGTCAGGTGATTTCTTTACAAGCCACGTGTCTATTTTGGCAATTACATCTTTGTCACAACTATTGTTCTGTGCAAATTCCTGTAATTCCTTATACACTGAAGGAAAGGGCACATAACAGCTGATACCAAGATTCAGTCTGGCACCGGCTATAAGGTCCAGACTCTCTTTCATTCCTTCACAAACATTATCCTTGCCAAGTTTCTCTCTTGCCTGTAGATCTGTCAGTGCTGTGGTATCCAGAACAAAACGCTGTCTTAGCATATGATTACCTTCATTTGAGGCAGGTTATTTTACCTGTGATATATATAGAGGTGCGATTTAACTTAAACTATTTTTGGTGACTATATATGATTGCAAAAGCTTTAACTCATTGGTATGCACGCTCATCATCTTCAATGTTCTTATCTTCCTCATTAGCTGCATACCTGGCAAAAGCTTCAGCCGCTTGCTCATAAAAACCCCTGGAACTGCGGGAGGTCGTTGGTTTGACACGTTTTTTTGCTTTGAAGAAGTGGGAGGGAGTTATTTTGATTCCTTTAGCTCTTTTCATTGCTTCTTCATGTGTAAGTCCGTGTGTGATTATCTCTCTCAGTGCCAACATAGAGGCTTCGCGACAGATTGATTCAATATCGGCCCCCACATATCCTTCTGTGATATCTGCAAGCTCATGTATATCAACATCTTCAGCAAGTGGTTTATCTGCAAGGTGTATGTTGAATATTTTTTCCCTTGCAATTTTGTCAGGTGGTCTAACATAGATCAGACGATCAAATCTTCCAGGGCGCAAAAGGGCAGGGTCCACAATGTCCGGACGGTTGGTAGCTGCAACTATAACTACATCCCGCAGCTCTTCCA
>PXAV01000159.1 GCA_003565715.1 Methanosarcinaceae archaeon | reverse complement strand
GTCGCACACGCAGTTGTATCTTTCCTAACTTTTCTAATTACTTCGGCAATATTTTCCATCTTAAAAAGAGACATTGTAGGTATTTCTTTGGACCTATTCTGGATTAATATCATTAAGTATACTGTATCACTACTTTTTGAGAATACCTTTGAAAAAAGTAGTATAAACTAGGTGTAAATAAAGAAAGAAAAAAAAGACAAGTTCTATGTTTAGAACTTGTAGTTGTCGTCTGGCCTGAAGACTGCAACCTCTGCCTTATATTTCTCAAGGCTGTCACTCATGAAGTTGTCGGCTTCGTCTGTCATTGAGTCAAGTGCTGCCTTTGCATTTGCAAGTGCATTCTTCTCGAACTTTGACATGACAAGCTTCTTGCTGTCTGCAGCATTAAGAATATCGACACAGGCTAGTGCTGCATTCTTTGAACGCAGATATAGGTCATTTCCATCTTTTACGATTGCAGAGCCTATCTTGTAGGCATTGTCGTATGCAAGGATGTATCCCTGTGGGTCTCTGTACTTATCAGATAGTACAAGCATGTCACGGAGAAGCTTTGCATTTCCTGTTTCTGTTGCAACATTTAGCAATGCAGCATCATAGTTCAGGGTCTCTGACCAGCACTGTACGGAGGTACCACCAAATTCACCGTGATACTCTACTGATTCGTTTGACCAGAGATCACAGCACTGCATAACAAGGTTACCCATAACATCGGCATGAGCACATGTTGAAGTTTTTCCTTCCTGGGATATTGGGCATCCTGTGATTGATTTCACAATGGTGTTCTCATATCCACAGTCCTTGCCTGGACCCTGGGCACCTGCCTCATATCCTGCAAGTGTCCTTGCACCGGCAATTACTCTTGCGATGATCGCAATTGTATGTGCTAGATTCTTGTCTAGCAGACCGCCTGCAATGAACATTGCAGTGTTTGCCTGGGCGCAGTCTGTATCACCTGCAGCAATCCTGCCTTTCTTGTCAGCTATCTTTCTTATATCCTGCCAGATCATTGTCATGTCAGTTGAACCAAGGCATCCAATTGAATATACAAGACCTGGTATATCGTTCCTTAGAATAGCGTAGTCAAGAACTTCTTTGCCACCCATGGTTTCTATTGACAGGAAGTCAGCACCACCTTCTGCAACAGCCTCGAAGGACTCCATAAGTGTGTCATACTTTGGACCTATCAGTGCAAGAAGATCACGGTTCTCACGGATGTCACCAGGTGTGTGCCTGAGACCACATTTTATTCCGTATTCTTCGTGATATTCTTCAAGTATGGTCTTCTGTACGTGTGCTATTTCTCCTCCCCAGCTTGGGTTGTTCGTCATCTGCTCTACGTGCTCAGTTTCAAGTGAAACAGCCGGGAAACCAATCTGTACAGCCCTTGCCATGATGTCGGTAGTAAGCCTGCGATACTCTGAGACCAGTTTCTCCTTTGAGACACCTGCCTCTGGTCTGGGAGCATAGTTGACCTCTGCTGTTACATATCCTGCACCTACCTCTAATCCAAGTTCTGATTTTACCGGATAGATTGACTTTCCAAAGATCATGTCGTCAGCAGCTTTGTATTCCTGTGATGTGTATCTTTTTACCATTTCTCTCACCTCTTTAGTGTTTGTGGAAGTGCTCCTTTAGCTGTGCAAGTCCTTTTCCAGAAAGTATGGCATCTGCCATCTTTGCTGCATCTGCTGCTTCTTCGCCATATACTCCAAGTTCGTATGTTACAACGAAGTCCTGGTTCACTGCACCGCCTCCACACTGGAATGGTATCTTGATACCTGATTCAAGTAATCTGTCATTGATCTCCTTGAATGCATACATAGTTGTTGTCATCAATGCTGTACCTGTGAGCATCATTGGATTCTCCTTCTTTACAGCTGCGATGACCTCATCTACTGGTACATCACGTCCAAGGTCTACTACATCGTAGCCAGCTGCTCTGAGCAGTGCAGCCACAATTGTCTTTCCTATGTCATGCACGTCACCTTCTGCTACATGACAAACAATCTTGCCTTTCGCTTTTGCTGAAGTGCCTGCCTTCTCTTTACATAAATCGATACCCTCAAGCATTGCGTCTGCTGACATCATTACATTTGGCAGGAAGATAACACCCTGGTCATATAATTTTGTCACGATATCCATTCCTGGCATTAATGTGTCATCAATGAGCTTTACAGGGTCTGCTCCAGAGGCCAAAGCCTTCTCTAAAGCTTCGACAACATCATCTTCTTCTCCTTCAAAGATCGCAACTGCAATCGTTCTTGCTGGTTCTGCACTTGGGTACATCTCAGCTGCCATCTCTTCAGGCGTCTGTGCTTTTTCTTTCTGCACATTATACCTAACTAATATTTTACTTGGGTCTATATCCATCTATTCTACCTCCTTAGATCTAGATTATTTCTGCTGAAAGCTATGTATCTGTTTATATTAGGCTGCTCAGCAGTTGGAATCAGTTTGCTTACAACTTCTAACAAAAAATGACAAAGTTCTCCACAAACATTTGTCAATGACATTAGTTGTATGCTAACTTCATTTTTCCACATAAGGTATGTATGATGGGAGATATATAAGTATAGCGGTCTATTGTTTTTTGATATGTTAAGAATAAAAAACATTTGGTTTTTTCATACTGTATTGTAAGCAGCTGTTTTATCAATACCCTTTTTTCATTTTTTATTTTGTAATTAAATTATTAAAGACAAATAGTTTTCAAGTGTAAATATAAACTTGAACTACATAATTTTGCAAGAGAAACGTTTATATATCCCATTCTTTGCTTATGTCTTAAGATTTTCTTTTTTACAAAATACCGCAGCAACTCATACAAAAGTAAAAAATATATTTTGAGATATCAATGTTCAGTAGAATATAAAGAAAAATAAGGTGTTAATCTTTCTATTTCCGGTCAGTTATTTTTCAACAGGTCAATTGGGTGTTGATGAATGTCCTTGTGACTAAAATGTATACCTGCACTACTTAGTTCCTCTGAAATGGTATGAGTGACTATTTCCACAAGCTTATCCCGGTCAATGTTAGAAACTGCAGAAAGTATTTTAATCTTTGGCACCTGAATGGTTGCGGTATCTATCATCTCAAAAGTGACGTCCTGATCAAATACAGTAAGATTTGCTTTTAAAGTGCCGGATTCAGATTCAATAAATAGTTTAATGTGTCCCACAAATTCAGGGCTTGAACTTATGATCTTTGATCTGATCGTTTCCATTATGTTCACTGAAATAGACCTTGCAATATCTGCTTTTATGGTATCATCAAGAATATACTCAGTAGCATAACTGGCAATTCCGGATGCTTCAATTGAATCAAGACTCTGGTCAACTGGTAAACCTGTGCTCTCGTCCAACTTCTGTGTACGATCATTTGTAGTTTTAAGTTCAGGTTTTTGTACATCAGTAGTAACATCCCCCATTGCTATATTAACAAACTCGTACCAATGTTCATCTTTTTTTGATGCAGAGAGCAGTATCACCTCTGCATTGGGATTCAGTTGTTGTACAGAAGCTTTGATGATAGGTATTCGTATCTCATCTATAAGGTCTATTTTATTGATACCCAGTATCTCAGCATCTATTATCTGGCGCATTGCAAAGTTCTTGACTTCCTTCATCAGCTGTTTGAACCTACTTCCATCAATCAATGTTACAAGAGGTTGAATGCTAGTGTCTTTCAGGTCCATAAGTGATATATCGTTCTTGATGACCTGAGGAAATGCAATACCTGTTGGTTCTATGAGTATTATGTCAGGTTTGTAATCCTTTTCAAGCAACGTCAAGGTCGTCTTCATATTGACCTTAAGCGAGCAGCATATACATCCGCTAGTAAGCTCTGTCATATCCAGACCATATTTGGATATTATATCTCCGTCAATACCTACTTCACCTATCTCATTAACTATTACAGCAACCTTCTGGCCAGCTTCGCTGAACTCTCTTCCAAGTCTTATTATGGTGGTTGTCTTCCCGCTACCAAGGAATCCACCAATTACAAGTATTTTCATGTACAATACCTCTTTATATATCAGGCAATTGTCTATGTTTTCTGTTCCACTACGGTAAGGTTTTCCCACTTGAACTTATCCTTTGGACATGCATTTATACATTTTTTACAGTTTGATCCGTCACAAAGATCAGAACTTATCATTACAATCCCTTCATCATCAATTGTAATTGCATCATTTGGACATACTTTGATGCACTTCTTACACTCTGGGCAATCCACTTTCATTGTAAGGAAGGTGCCCACACGCTCAAGCACCTGCAATCCTTCATCGCCAAGTACAGGGATATCTTTTTCAACTATCCTGTTGACCTTTGCTTCCTTTTCCGGCAGATCAATCTGGGGTAATCCCTTTTTCTTCAGGAATTTCTTTAGCATTTTAAATGGCATGCCTTCTGTCCAGTATGAGATCTCTTGTATGTATGCATCTTTAAATGCAGTATCAGTTGCAAACATTATGTGATTACTTACTATTTTAGAAGCTATATCCTGAAGTTCCCAGAGCCTTTCCTCAGATAGAAGTATCTCCCTGGCAACCAACAATGAAGTGTTACCTATCTGTATTACTTCCTCTACATTATAAGGTACCATACCCACCTGGTCCGCCTTCAGAGCATCCATATAGGTACCTGCGGCACCAGACATGTAAGCTTTTTTGACATCCGCCACTTCTATTCCTGCAGCATTACAGAGTGCTAGGTGCCCTGCCCTAATGGCGCCCATTGCAAGGCCGGCAGCAGCAACGTCTTTTTCATAGAACTTGATGTTGTCCTGCAAATGTAGTATGTGATCAGGTGTATTGATCTTTGGCAGCTCTATAATTCCGTTTTTTATTCCTGCTTCAATGACTGCTATCACGCCTGTGCCTGTAATTCCATTTGCTTTTATGGTGCCTTCACAGTCTTTCATTTCTACAGGAGCATCAGGAAGTTTACTTGGAGCAGCACATCTCCACATCTGTGCTCCCTCGTCCATTACATCCCCGTTCTTTGGATCGATAAGTGAACCTTTTACTGTATTCATTTCAGAATCAAGTACATAATTTCGCAGCCCGCCATTCTCAACATCAACATCTGATATCACAAAAGGAGATGCAAGTTTTCCGTATTTGATCTGCTGCCCTTCAAGGGCAGGACCCGCTGCCGCAGAACCTGTGTAGATCGTACCTTCATGGATAAGCGCCATCTCTGCATTTGTTCCATAATCAGTTGCTATTGCTGTTTCTTTTGTGTCGAGGAATCCAGACTTGATGATCAGTGCAAGTGCATCTGCTCCAACCTCATGCCTTATGGCGGGAGGTACAACAAGTTTTGCATTTGGATACACATCAAGACCATTTATTTCAGCACAATCTATAACACGGGCACTTCTGTCCTGTTCTTTGATGTTCAGTTTTTCTTTTTTTCTCTCACCTGCATAGGCAAGATCATCGATGGGAATACCCTGAAATATAGAGAGCTGTATCGGATTTCCACATATGGACATCCTTTCAAGCTCTTCGGGTTTGATACCAAGTGCTTCTACAATGTTTTTTACAGCATTTACGTGCAGTCCCTGGGCAAGGTCCAGACCGTAGGTAATAGCAAAGTCAAGATGGTCCATGACATTCGCTCCAGGAAGCGGGTTACGCAGAGTGATTACTGTCTTGTGGATATCTCCCTTATCTAGGTCTATTTTCTGTGCTCGAATACCGCTGGTTCCTATATCTATTGCAACTCCAAGTTTCATGTGAATCCCTTTTAAAATCTATTTATTTGTGAATAACTACTATTCAAGTATGCACTTAAAAACATATGCTGCCATATTTTTTGCATATATAATATAATTTTCATCTAATTCTTATAATATATTTAATATGTGTATGTTTATTTAAGATTTATTTAACAATTAGATGTGATTAGTTAACAGTTATATATAAGCAATTTAGCGATAAAGTGTAATTATTTTAACAAACATTCGTATAAAAAAAAGTTTAGTCATAATAAAAGTTATATAATGAACTTTACTACAATATATTTGCATCATAAAAAAGTTTATAAATATCTTTGTATTCGAAACAGAAGCTATATGTGAATAGATGAAAATATTGTAAGGTTTAATTGACTTTATCAATCATGCCTTTTTCCGTGTACTGGACAATTTTCTTTTGAGTTTGGTAGGCACTTTATGTACTTTCCTGTTTCACAGTAATATGTAAAGTGGTCAAGCCAGTGTGGCCATTCCTCTTTCATATTCATAAACTCCACAAACTTTGTGAGCAAATCAAAAGTTTCAGGAGCCAGTACATGCTCTATCTTGCAGGCATCATGGTCAGCAATCTCTTCATCAAGGCCAAGTATTTGCAAAAAATCCCTTATTACTCCATGTTTTTCCATGGTGCATTTTGCAATCTTTTCACCGTCAGGTGTTAGGGTAACACCACCATATTTCTCATAATTGACATACCCCATCTCAGTCAGTTTCTTGAACATGCCGGTGACACTTGGTGAACTGAGTTCAAGTTCCTTTGATATATCCTTTACCTGAGCATAGCCTTTCTTCTCAATGATCTTCTCGATCGCTTTAAGATAATCTTCAGTTCTTTCAGATGTCATATGAAAATAACCATTATTTGTTAGGTAAAACAACCCATATAATTAAAACCAAGTAAACATTTGTATAACACAGGTCCTATTTTAAGTTAACCTTTTTTTCCTACAAATTATAGGATATGAAATAATATTACTTTTATACCTAAACTGAACGCACATAATCAGGAGGCACTATGTCACGTTATTACTTCCCAAAGTATTCCTGTAACCTGTCCATTCCTTCTTTTATATTCTCAAGACTGTTAGCGTATGAAAATCGCAGATAACCCTCTGCACCATTACCAAAATCAATTCCCGGAGCGATGGCAACTCCTGTATCTTCAAGGATCTGCATGCTTAATTTAAGTGAATCATTTCCAAAAGCGCGTGCATCAGCAAGTACATAGTATGCACCATGAGGCCTAATCTTTATTTCAAAATCAATGTCCTCTAGTCTGCTGATAAGGTAGGAACGCCTTTTATCATATATTTTTACCATCTCTTCGATTTCCTCCTGCGGTCCTTCAAGGGCAGCTATACCTGCATATTGTGCAAAGGAACTGGCAGAAATGAAAAGGTTCTGATGTAATTTTTGCAGTGTCCTGGAATATCGGGCTGGGGATATAAGGTATCCCAGTCTCCATCCGGTCATTGCATAAAGTTTTGAAAATCCATTGAGCACAAAGGCATTATCAGTGTATTCTAGTATTGTGTGCTCTTCTCCTTCGTATACAAGACCCTGATATATCTCATCTGATATTATAGGTATGTCTTTTGCAGCCTGGGAAATACCACTTAGGTTCTCTGCATTTAATACTTGCCCTGTGGGGTTGGAGGGTGAGTTAATAAGTATGGCCTTTGTTTTTTGATTTATATGCGTAGCAATTTCTTTTGAACTGATAATGAATCCTTTTTCTTCATCAGTATATACAAAATCAGGCACTCCTCCTGCAGACGTAACAAAATTCGGATAACATGCATAATGTGGATTTGACATTATTACTTCATCCCCGGGATTGATAAGTGCAATAAAGAGCAAGACCATTGCGGTACTTGTGCCAGAAGTGATTATTATCTGTCCTGGGTCTATGTTGACATTGAAATCCCTTTTGTATTTTTTTACGATGGCCATTCTAAGTTCAATTAGTCCCTGGCTGTGGGTGTACCTGATGTTGCC
>PXAV01000097.1 GCA_003565715.1 Methanosarcinaceae archaeon | reverse complement strand
TTTTTTACCAAAACATGAAGGGCTCATACACTCATCCTTTTCTTCAAGCTGTTGTATCTGCCTTCTGTCATACCCATCAAGGACAAAAGCTTTATCGATACCTTTTGTGAGATGCAGCCTATACAGGGCCTCTTTAACTATCAATATGTGTGACAAATCATTCCCTCCATGCAAAAAGAACTATAAAGGATCGTTTTAAAGTGATAAAACAAAATTACTTGTTTTATGTAACATAATACTTCCTAGGATATAAAACATATGCATATATAGCACAAATACATCAATGTATGTTCTTTTTAATGGGTTTGAGTGATAATTGCCTTGTTAATGTATTAGACAGAAAACAAAGATTATTGATTTATACATCTGTAATGCATGGCCATAGTAATTCGGGATACTACACATAGTGAATAGAAGAGTAGCAGAAGTGAAAACGTATTCATTGCATTGTTTGTACATTTATGGATACATGGCTTTATTATGACAAAAAAAATATTCAATGCTAATTAGTAACATTAAACCACAATATATTAATAATATCTATGTCTATCTCGAATAAAAATAAGAGCTTATAGAGAAGTAAGAGGACATAGTATGCAAAAAAACAGAGAAGTTATTTTGATATTAATAGCACTGGTCTCATTTTCAGTGCTTGCCTGTGGTTGTATGGGAAATTCATCAAGTCACCAGAGCACCCTGCAGGACTTTGAGATGATAACAGTCACAGATGCCCTTGGAAGGAGCGTAGAGGTGCCCAAATCTCCGGACCATGTCATTTGTTCAGGTGCAGGTACCCTGAGGTACCTTACATACCTCCAGGCCCAGGAAAGGGTCGTTGGAGTTGACAGTATAGAAACCCGCCTATCACAGTTCGATGCCAGGCCTTATGCTATTGCAAATCCGCAGTTTAAGGATTATCCTGTGTTTGGGGAGTTTAGAGGAAATGATGATCCTGAGAAGATACTGATGCTTGAACCACGCCCACAGGTCATATTCAAGACATATTCTGCAGATGCATATGACCCTGTTGAGCTGCAGCGAAGAACTGGTATTCCGGTCGTTGTGCTCAACTACGGGGACATGGTCAACTACAGGACAGATATGTACAGTTCCTTTAGAATAATGGGCGAGGTACTGGATAAAGAAGAGCGTGCAGAAGAGCTTATAGCATTCTTCGATCAGACCATTGCAGACCTTAACGAGCGTACAGTGGATGTACCTGAAGAAGAAAAGACAACATGCTATGTGGGCGGTATTGCACGCAGGGGGCCTCATGGCTTCCAGTCCACAGAACCTACCTATCCACCCTTCCTTTTCATAAACGCCAGGAATGTGGCATATGATCCAAGAGGACTTAGCAGTGCGGATGTTGCAAAGGAAAGCCTGCTTGGCTGGGACCCGGAGATCCTTTTTGTAGACCTGTCAACCACACAATCTGAGGACAGGTCCAGTGCTGTATACCAGCTCCGGACAGACAGCGCCTATATGCAGCTTAGTGCGGTAAGATCATCAGAGGTCTACACAGTCATGCCTTACAACTGGTATACACAGAACTATGGATCTGTGCTTGTGAACTCATATTATACAGGTAAACTGCTGTATCCTGAAAGGTTTGAAGACATAGATGTTGATGAGAAGGGAATTGAGATCTACACATTCCTTGTCGGTAGGGGAGATGAACAAGTGGGAGAACACGTGTATGATACTATGAAACATGCCTTTACCATCCCTGCGTTCACAAAGCTGGATCTGTGAAAAATAAGTAAATAAAGGGCATCCAAGACTCTAAAGAAGAAGAAAATAAAGAGGAAAGTAAAGAGGAAAGATGAGCAGTGAAGCAGGAGATATTGTAAGCAGGTATAAGGAGCACACCGCAAAGAAGGTCAGCTACATACTTACAGGTATACTCCTGCTGTTCCTGGTGGTTGTGTATTCAATATCCACCGGGTCTGTGGATATCCCGCCACTTGATGTTGTCAGGACACTTGCAGGACAAAGTATCTCGCCTACCTGGGACAGTATAATATGGAACATCCGCCTTCCACAGGTGCTTACAGCTATTGTTGCAGGTACAGGGCTTGCTATCTCAGGGGTCGTAATGCAATCCATACTCAGAAATCCCCTGGGCTCTCCCTTCACCCTTGGCATATCAAATGCTGCAGCCTTTGGAGCAGCGTTCTCGATAATCATACTTGGAGCTGGCAGTACAAGCAGTAACGTTGGAACTGCCGTTATTATAAACAATCCATATGTAACAACAATTTCAGCATTTGTTTTTGCAATGATAGCCACTGCTGTCATACTGATGTTCGCAAAGCTAAGAGGAACAACCCCTGAGGTGATGATCCTGATAGGAGTGGCCCTGGGATCCCTGTTCACAGCAGGCACTATGTTCCTGCAATACTTTGCAGATGATGTACAGCTTGCTTCTATGGTATTCTGGACCTTTGGAGATACTTCAAGGGCAAACTGGGAAGAGCTGGGCCTTATAACTGTGATAGTTGTTATTGCCTTTGTGTATTTCACCCTGAACCGCTGGAAATACAATGCTATAGATGCAGGGGATGAGACCGCAAAGGGTCTTGGTGTGAATGTTGATAGGGTCAGGCTTTGGGGCATGATATGGGCTTCGTTTGTTACTGCCATTACTGTTGCCTTTTTGGGAGTGATCGGTTTTATTGGGCTGATATGTCCCCACATGGCACGCCGGCTTATAGGAGATGATCATCGCTTCCTGATAACAGGCAGTGTTGTGATGGGAGCACTGCTGCTGCTGTGCGCAGATACCGTTGCCAGGGTGATGATACAGCCATATCAGCTTCCAGTAGCTGTGCTTACTGCTTTTCTGGGAGCTCCCACGTTTATATACCTTATACTGAAGGGGAGAAGAATATGATATTAGATGTAAATGGAGTGGAATTTGACTACCGCAGTAAAGAGGTCCTAAGTAACATTAAATTCCACCTGCAGAAGAACGAGATACTTGCCATACTGGGACCAAACGGAGTGGGTAAGACCACCCTGCTCAAATGCATGAACGCAATACTCAAACCAAAGAGTGGGACTATAATGATAGAAGAGCAGGATGTACTGAAGCTTGAGCAGATGGAGATAGCACGCCGTCTGGGATATGTGCCACAACAATGTGAATCTGCAAGGCTGACTGCATTTGATGCCATTCTCCTGGGCAGGATGCCACACATCAAATGGAACATCAGCACAGGAGATGTGATGCTTGTGGAAAATGTCATCAAGAGATTGAAGCTTGAGGATCTTGCACTTAGATATATAGATGAGCTTAGCGGAGGAGAGCTACAGAAAGTAGGGATCGCAAGGGCCCTCGCACAGAACCCAAAGCTTTTACTGCTTGATGAGCCAACAAGTAGCCTTGACCTCAGGAACCAGCTGGACATACTTGATATAGTCAGGGATGTTGTTAAAAAGGAGGATGTTTCTGCTATTATGACCATGCATGACCTGAACCTTGCATTCAGATACGCCGATAAATTCCTATTCCTGAAAAATGGGACCATCTTTGCAGCAGGGAGTATAGCAGATGTGTCCCCACAGGTAATAGAAGAAGTATATGGTGTACCTGTCACCATACAGAACTACCAGAATGTATCTGTGGTAATACCAGTCTGACAGAAACCAAGGGGTAAAGCTTAAACATCAACAGATAACATGGGTCAAATAATGAAGGATGTGTACAATACAGACTGGAACCATGTCTGGACAGAACAGATGCGTATGAGCCAGAGGAGCAAGAACAGGAAGGAATGCTCATCTATGTGGGAAGACAGAGAGAGTGCAAAAAGGTTCTGGGACATGTCACAGAGAGATGGACAGAAAAGGGCAAAAGAGACCATCAAAGACCTGCACATAAAACCTGGTTCCAGGGTGCTTGATATTGGAGCAGGGCCTGGAACACTTGCTATTCCCATCTCAGAAAAGGTTGGACATGTTACTGCTGTGGAGCCTTCAAAGGGTATGCTGGAGGTCCTTGATGATAAGATAGCAGAGTACAGAAGAGAGAATATATCTGTTGTCAGGAAAAGATGGGAGGACATAGATATTGAAAAAGACCTTGAAGGACCCTATGATGTGGCCATAGCATCGTTCTCACTGGGTATGCCCGATATACGCAGGGCAATAGAGGACATGCAGGCAGTATCTTCTGGACATATATACCTCTACTGGTTTGCCGGTAATACTTCATGGGATGAGCATTCCCTGAGGATATGGCCCACACTGCATGGCAGTGAGTACTATCCATCACCTAAATGTGACATACTGTTCAATGTGCTCTACCAGATGGGAATATACCCACACATGGAGCCATTTATTATTGGCAGGTCTGAGGAATATGCAACACTGGATGATGCAGTGAATGAACAGGCAGACCATTTTGCCATTAAGACTGAGCAGCAAAGGGAAATACTCAGGCAATACCTCAAGGAAAATATGCAGTTTGAGAATGGCAACTATATCTATGATGCCCGCTCCACCAGGGTAAGGATCTGGTGGTCAGTGAATGGTCCTGAGAAACTGGTATAAGGTGGATACAAAGGTTCAGGTTATCTTATCCTGCACCTGTACGAATTATACTGTTGACCACATCCTCCACCCCGTCAGTGGGACCTACCTTGATGGTAATATCAGCATATGCCCGGTATATCCCTGCTCTCTCCTGATATAGCTCATGCAGACCTCTATCCTTAAGGCCAACTACACCCCGTGTGTCTATGTTGGAAAGCCTGTTTGATATGAGCTTAAAGGGAACATCGAGGAAAACCACAATGGAAATCTCCTTTAGAAACTCCATTGCCTTTTTGGAGTATATTACGCTTCCACCTGTTGATATGATGCAGTCCTGCCCGGGCATGATCCTGAGGATGCACTGCTCTTCTATATCTATGAGTGCCATGTCACCATGCAGGTCAACTATATCCTGAAGGGGAGCGATGCTTGTTTCAATTATGAGGTCATCGGTGTCTATTAAGGGTTTGCCAAGCCTCTTTGCAAGGGCTTTGCCAACAGAGCTCTTGCCGGCACCCGGCATACCTATCAGTGTAATTGTCATGGGGATTTCCTGCCCTTTGGGCGTTTCGTTAGTTTGTCAGGGATTGTATGGGCGCAGGGATCCTTCCTCCCCGGGCTATGAACTCCGCTGAGCTGAATTTGTGAACCGGCATTACAGGTGCTGCACCAAGCAGTCCCCCAAATTCCACCATATCCCCGACCTGTGTTCCCGGGGCCGGTATTATCCTGACAGCAGTTGTTTTCCTGTTTATCATGCCTATGGCCATCTCGTCTGCTATTATGGCAGAGATGGTCGATGATGGTGTATCACCAGGAATGGCTATCATATCAAGACCAACAGAACATACACTGGTCATTGCCTCGAGCTTATCAAGGCTTAGGGAGCCCCTGCGAACGGCCCTTATCATGCCCTCGTCCTCACTTACCGGTATGAATGCACCGCTTAGGCCACCCACTGAGGAGGAGGCCATGGCCCCACCCTTTTTGACGGCATCGTTTAAGAGCGCAAGGGCTGCTGTGCTGCCGTGGGTGCCGCAACTTTCCAGACCCATGGCTTCCAGGATGGATGCTACACTGTCACCTACTGCAGGTGTGGGAGCAAGGGAGAGGTCAAGCACCCCAAACTGTGCATGAAGCCTGCGGGACACCTCTTTACCTACCATCTCACCCATCCTTGTTATCTTAAAGGCGGTCTTTTTTATGCACTCTGATATCTCACCAAGGGTGGGGTCCTTCAGGGCACGCACTGCTGAGTTTACAACCCCTGGCCCGCTGACACCTACGTTTATCACACAGTCCGGCTCGCCTATGCCATGGAATGCACCTGCCATGAAGGGGTTGTCATCAGGGGCATTTGCAAAGACAACAAGTTTGGCACAGCCGATGCCGCTGTTGTCCTTTGTCATCTCAGCTGTCTCTTTTATGATCCTGCCCATCAAGGAGACTGCATCCATATTGATGCCTGCTTTGGTGCTGGCCACGTTCACTGATGAACAGACCTTGCTGGTAGTGGCCAGTGCCTTTGGAACGGAGTTTATAAGTTTGAGGTCACCGGATGTCAGTCCCTTCTGAACAAGGGCACTGAACCCTCCTATGAAATCCACTCCTGCATCCTCAGCTGCCCGGTCCAGTGTCTGTGCAACGGAGCTGAGGTCTGTGGCCTCACAGCTTTCTGCAACAATGGCTATGGGGGTTACTGAGATGCGTTTGTTGATCACAGGTATCCCGTAGAGGCTCTGTATCTCATCGGTGGTCTTTACCAGGTCCTTTGCATAGTACATTATGCGATCATAGATATTCTCATTGAAAGTATCTATATCAGGGTGGCAGCATCCGCGAAGGCTTATGCCCATAGTGACCGTCCTTATGTCAAGGTTCTCGTTACTGACCATTTTTATGGTCTCAAGGATCTCATCAGGATGAAGGAGCATTTTAATACCTCATAGCCTGTGCATGAAGCGGAAGGCATCCTCATGCTGTACCTTTACCTCTACCCCAAGTTCAGCCCCTTTTTCAGACATTGCCTTTTGAAATGCGCTCAGATCGAAGTTCTCGTCCTTTATCTGGCCCAGCATTATCATGGTAAACAGATCTGCCATGATGGTCTGGCTTATGTCTACGATGTTGACATTGTACAGTGCCATTACCTGGGTTATGTCAGCAACAATGCCGACCTTATCAATACCTATGACAGTGATTATAAAACGACTTGATGACATGATATTCTCTCGTTGTTTCCTTTTTTTATCTTGTAAAGTTAAAGATATTATTTTGAGTTTGCCGGTGATACGCAGACATTAGCTAAATCTCTTTTGAAGGTAGAGGGCAGAGAACCTGCAAATAAAAGCAGTGCATAAATACAGAATATCTGGAGTGGGGCTAAAAGAGATGAAAAAGCATTGATGGCCTGAAATAAGATACTTATCTGATAAAGAACATTATTGTAGAGTTAAGTAAGTAAGGAACTGATCAGAGCATATGTTCTGTTTCCTTGAGAATAATATGTTCCATAGATATGAGAGGTGAGAAAATATTGGTATTGTATGTGGAATAATATGCTTTAAAAGAATATATTATAATTAATATATTAGTAAAGAATAAAAATTGTTGATAATAAGCAACTGTTCAGACCAGCAAGTAACAAAGTATATATAGAATTTTCATTATCATTATAATGATGATGGTTTGAACGACTCGTTCATCAGATGATTCAAACAATCAGGAGATACAATGGTAAAAATTGTACACGCACAAACCGTGCTCACGGAAGATGAACTGGCGGCCTTGAAGAAAAAAAGCAATGAGTCGTCAACAAAAGAAGCCCTGAGTATAGCAGTGCAACATTATCTCGAGTGTGAATACACCGATCTCGAAGATAAAATGTGGACAAAAAAACTTGAAAAAGTAGTCCAGAAGAGGAAACAAAATAAAGTATAGTTTTTTGAACAAGAGAGGAACGAATAATGAGCAAAGCAAACCAATTCCTTAAGGGAGAGGATGCAGTATCTCCGGTCATCGGCGTAATCCTGATGGTCGCTATCACTGTCATCCTCGCTGCAGTCATTGCAGCATTCGTATTCGGCATGGGACCACCTGAACAGGCACCGCAGGCATCACTGAGGATGACGGCGGACAGTGTGAATGATTCTGTGATAAAGATACAGCACCAGGGTGGTGACGCCATTACAATGGCATCTACTGCAACAAGAATCACTCTTAACGG
>PXAV01000166.1 GCA_003565715.1 Methanosarcinaceae archaeon | reverse complement strand
ATAACAAGAGTACTGCGCAAATTTGCCTTTGGTGAAAAGGAAGAATAACTCCTTTTGAATGGTCTTATCCATCATCGCTAAATATTTCAAAAAGTAGCACGCCGCTACTTTTATTCATTTAAGCTTCTTCTTCTTCTTCTTTTTATTTATTCATACACACACACACACACATATATATATATATATATATTACAAATCTAAACATAAGTAAATAAACAAGTAAAAATTTTATATTGACTGTGCCAGTTCAAAAAGCTATTTATATTGCAAAGTTCCTGTTTTTTTATATGAATCTAAAAGCATTGTTCCTTAACTGTACTTTAAAGCAATCCCCATCAATATCAAACACAGAGGCATTAATTAATAAAGCTGTCCGCCTTTTTGGAGATTTGGGTGTTGAAAGCGAGGTTATAAGGGTTGTTGATCATAAGGTTAGTTTTGGTGTTTCATCTGATGAAGGTGAGGGCGACGAGTGGCCTTCGATATTAAAAAAGGTCAAATCCTGTGATATTTTAATAATTGGCTCCCCTATATGGTTTGGTGTGCGCTCATCTGTGACACAGATGGTGCTGGAAAGGCTTGATGGCACTTATGAGGAAAGTGATCATGTAACTGGTCAGTTCCCTTTGTATGGTAAAGTTGCAGGAGTTATAGTAACTGGCAACGAGGATGGAGCACATGATGTTGCTGCTAATACATTATTCAATCTTACACACCTTGGCTGCACAATACCTCCAAATGTTGACTGCTATTGGGTTGGTCCGGCAGGCCCTGGTCCAAGCTACATTGATGCAGAGGGAGCAAAGCATCTCTACACTAACAAGACGGTACGCTTTATGGTGCACAACCTTGTGTTCTTCGCGCAGCTATTAAAGGATAATCCTATACCTACAAACATGAAGGTTCTATATGAGGATGCTCTAAAGGAAAGCAAATGATCTCTGCAATTTTATGTTGCAGATCTATCCTTTAGATAAAAAACATGGATAGTGAAAAGAAATTCAAATGATGGGGTTTTCACTCCATCATCAGGTTCATCAGACTTTCCCTTGCCTCATTTATCTCCTCTATGCCAATCTTAAGTTCAAAGCCGTTCCCGCAGATATTAAGTTCTTCTCCACCAACGGTTCCTATTACTTTGAAAGGTATATTTGTAAGTATGTTCTGGACTGCTTCTGGCTCAGAGGTTACAATGATCGCCCTTGCATATGACTCTGAAAAAAGCAACTCATCTGCCCGCATATCATCTGCCACATTACTAAGGTCTATGTCTGCTGCTACTCGTTCGCACATTTCACAAATAGCTATCGCAAGGCCTCCCAGTGATATATCATGTGAGGCTGTGACCTTACCACTTCTTGCGAGCTTATTTAGGGCGTTGATTATGTCTGCAGCGTTTTCGGGTACTTTAGGTGCATTACCTTCCATATCTTGTCCGATTGTATTATAGTACTCAGAACCCCCAAGCTCTTCAGAGGTAGTTCCTATAAGAAATATAGTATCCCCTGATTGCGTAAATATCCCATGTGGTGCCATGTTCACATCCTCTATATGGCCGATAAGGCCTATTGATGGTGTGGGGGCGATTGCCGTTTTGAACTCAGCACTTTCATTGTAAAGAGAGACATTTCCTCCAACCACTGGTATTCCCAGTTCCCTTGCAGCATCTCCAAGCCCGAGGATTGCTTGTTTGAATTGCCAGTATATATCGGCTTTTTCAGGATTCCCAAAATTAAGACAATCTACAATACACAGGCCCTTTGCACCTTTAACCGCAAGGTTCATTGCGTTCTCTATTACAGTTCCCTTACCTCCTTGATAAGGGTCAAGCAGCGTATGCCTGGGATTACATCCACATGATAGGGCAATTCCCTCATTTTCATCTATGCGTAGTATTGCTGCATCATCACCAGGTTTTCTGACAGTTCGCACCTGAACGTCATGGTCATACTGCCTGTATATCCATCTTTTGGATGCAATGTTGTGTGATGAGAGCACATCAAGTATGGCACTTTTAAGGTCTGGAATATCTGGTTTTTCTCTCATTGTCCGGGAATCTGGGGCATATGAGGATCGTTCAAAGGTCGGTGCTCCCTCTGTTAAAAGTTTGATAGGTATATTAGCGACCACTTCTCCCTCAAACTCTACTGTATACTTCAAATCCTCAGTAAGCTCCCCTATCATGCTTGCATTAAGGTCATATTTTTTAGCTATATTCAATATGTCGTCTACATTCTCGGGCTCCACTTCAAAAAGCATACGTTCCTGGGATTCTGCAATAAGGATCTCATATGGTTTCATCCCAGTTTCACGCAGAACGACATTGTCTGCAATTATTCTCATTCCAAGGTTACCTTTGGATGCCATCTCTGAACTTGCACCTGCAAGACCTGCGGCTCCAAGGTCTCTGCATGCTTTAACATAACCTTTTGTAATACTTTCGAGGGTAGCTTCTATAAGTAATTTCTCTGTAAAGGGATCACCTATCTGTATGCTTGGTCTGTCCTCTGCTTCAGAGTCCTCTGAAAGGTCCCTTGATGCAAAAGATGCCCCCCCAAGTCCGTCACGGCCAGTTGCCGCCCCCATTAATACAAGTATGTTGCCTGCTTTTTGTGCACAGGCTGTAACAATGTCACTCTCACGGGCAAGACCAATCGCAACAACATTTACCAGAGGGTTTCCACTATATGATCTGTCAAAGAAAGCCTCTCCTCGTACAACAGGTACTCCTATACAGTTCCCGTATCCTGCTATTCCTTCTATTATGTGTTCAAACAGGTAAAGGTTCTTGGGACTATTTAGCGGTCCAAAATAAAGGGGGTCCATAAGCGCTATAGGTCTTGCTCCCATGGAAATGATATCGCGTACAATACCTCCAACACCAGTTGCTGATCCATTATATGGATCTACGTATGAGGGATGATTATGGCTTTCCATCCCTACGGCAAGCACCCAACCATTTCCAAAACTGACAATTGCCGCATCATCCCCTGGGCCAATGATCACCTTTTCTCCCGTAGTTGTGAATGTCTTAAGCAATGGTGCACTTGAGCGGTAAGAACAGTGTTCGCTCCAAAGGTTCAGGAAACATCCCTGCTCAACAATATTTGGCTCCCTTCCCATCTTTTCTGCTATGATCTTAAAATCCTCTTCAGGTAACATTGGTTATGCCTCTGGTCAATATGATGTTTATGTGATATGAATATAGTGAGATTTTATCAGGGCTTTAAAGAACCAGGAATGTAATAAACGTTTCTTTGAAATCACCTTTTGTGTACTACTCAGATATCTGTGATCTTTAATGGCATATATATTTCCAATTCACTGACATACTTGTTTTTAGAAATCAAACAGATCTCCTATCTCTATATTCATCAGATCGATCTTTCCATGGGACATTTCAACAACATATTTAGCTTTTCCACTGCATGAACATATACCTATCCAGGGTTTCAACCTTGATATCTTTATCACTCTTTTGTTATCGTCAAGAAAGACAGCACCTATTGGAAAATTCACAAATAACATATGCAACGATAACCTTTTTGCCTTCTTCATTACAAATATGAGTGCGTAGTCCTCATCTATTTTTCTTCTGAACATAAGTCCAATTGCCTGGCTAAAAGGACTATGGGCATAATCAACGTCTGTTGCTATTTCTTTACCATTAACTTTTAATATCATCGATGTTGTACTCTATTCATCTATTTTACTTAAATGAATATGGAGTGTTTAAAATAGATAATAATGTCGGAGGAAATACCACAAGATGAGTTCTGAAATGTGTTCGGTCTGTGGATTGCCAAAAGAGCTTTGCATATGTGAAGAAGTGGCAAAAGAACAGCAAAGAATAATTGTAAAAGTAAATAGAAGAAGATATGGTAAAGAAGTTACGGTTGTAGAGGGTTTTGATGCCCACGAAATAGACCTTCATGAACTTTCAACATATCTCAAGTCAAAGTTCGCATGCGGTGGAACTGTAAAAGGTAGTGCTGTAGAACTGCAGGGTAACCATTTGAACCGTATGAAAAATGTTCTGATCGAAAAAGGATTTTCTCCAGATCAAATAAAAGATTGATCTTATTCTGTAAAAACAATATCTATAGTATATGCATGTATCGATACTATATATGTATATATACATATATTTTACTAGCATATGATCTCTTCAGCATCGTCTGCTGAAGGATATTTATTTATTGGAAGTATTCTCTATTAACTGTGGATAGAATGAAACGGATATATATGGACCATAGTGCAACCACTCCGGTCGATCCTCTGGTTGTGGGTGCTATGTTGCCTTATTTTTCAGATATGTTTGGTAATTCCTCCAGTCTGCATTCTTTTGGCAGGGAGGCTGGCGAAGCACTGGTAAAGGCACGCAAGGAAGTTGCAGATGGGATAGGTGCCATGCCTGAGGAGATAATCTTCACATCTGGGGGAACAGAGTCCGATAATCTTGCAATATTAGGGTCAATGCCACAAAACACAGACAAAAAACACGTGATAACATCGGTAATTGAACATCCTGCTGTACTTAATACATGCAAATTCCTTCAAAGTCAGGGCCATGAGGTAACATACATTTCTGTTGACCCCGGGGGGGTGGTGGACCTTGAAAAAATAGAAAGCTCCATTCAGGATAATACAATGCTTATAACGGTGATGCATGCAAATAACGAAGTAGGGACCATACAACCCATAATGGATATCGCACAGATAGCAAAAGAGAATGATATCCTTCTCCATACCGATGCAGTACAAACTATAGGCAAACTTCCTGTAAATGTGGATACGCTTGGAGTGGATATGCTATCACTTTCCTCACACAAGATACATGGTCCTAAAGGAGTTGGAGCCCTTTATGTTCGTAAAGGCACAAATATTCACCCGACTGTGTTTGGTGGTA
Organism: Methanosarcinaceae archaeon; assembly: GCA_003565715.1. Taxonomy (GTDB): domain Archaea; phylum Halobacteriota; class Methanosarcinia; order Methanosarcinales; family Methanosarcinaceae; genus Methanolobus. Next base: position 3,046 of record PXAV01000166.1, on the reverse strand, counting down.
ACCATGAGGGGGGACTAAGATCTGGGACCGAGAACATTCCTGGTATAGTGGGTCTTGGTAAGGCAATGGCGCTTGCTGGTGAACGTCTGGATAAGGATTCAAAGCATATGCAGCATATGCGCGATAGTCTAATAGATAAGGTATTGGGGTCTATGGATGGTGTGCGTCTGAACGGGCATGCAACCCAACGTCTTCCCAATAACGTGAACTTGAGTTTTAAGAATGTTGAAGGAGAATCTATGTTAATGCTCCTGGACATGGAAGAAATTGCAGTATCAACAGGTTCTGCCTGCTCTTCTGGCTCTCAGAACGTTTCCACTGTACTTAAAGCTCTTAATCTGGAGGATGAATATATACATGGTTCTTTGCGCATCAGTCTTGGAAGAGAGAATACGATTGAAGAGATAGATAGTCTGTTCAATATATTGAGATCGACAGTAGAAAGATTAAGATCAATTTCCCCGCTTGAGGGGCGTTGAATTGGGTGTGTGGATAAAGTGTATTCAAAAAAAGTGATCGAAGAATTCAGCAACCCCGGGAACGTTGGCATTATAGAGGATGCCGATGGTGTGGGAGAAGTTGGAAGTACAGTTGATGGTGATATCATAAACATATCTATCAAGGTAAAGGATGATACAATAAATGATATAAAGTTCAAAACATTCGGTTGTGTGGTCGCTATCTCTACTTCAAGTATGGTCACCAGAATGGCAAAAGGAAAGAAGATAGATGAAGCTCTAGATCTTACTGATGAGGATGTTATAAATTCACTTGATGGTCTTCCTGAAGGAAAGGATAACTGTTCTGGATTTGCCCTTGAAGCCCTAAAGCTTGCAATAGCAGATTACATGAAAAAGCAAAAATAGTATATGACAGGTGTACTCTTTTGAGAACAACATGTGAGATAATGGTTCAGCGGGTACTGCCTGCAATACGTGCAGAGATTGCACGATGTATGATCTCAGAGCATGGTAAAACCCAGCAGGAAGTTGCCGATCTGCTGGAGCTTTCAAAGGCAGCTGTTTCTCAATATATTCATGATAAACGTGGTGCTGATGTAGGTTTTTCAGAAGATGCACAGTATGAGATAAGACTACTTGCTGGCCGACTGATAGAAGGAATCAGCTCCAGGGAACAGGTTGTTGGTATGTGTAATGTATGCAAGTTCATTCAACGCTCAGGATGGCTTGACAGGAATGCCTCAGGCACAGATCGCTGTATACTTTGCGGAGATGAAAAGAGAAGTTGAGTGCCAGTCTTTGTGTCAGGTGTAAAGGTAAAGGTCTATGTGGACGTCCTTTTTGTCCAGTGCTGGAAAAGTTCAAGTCTATAGAGTCAGTGATGCATGGATCATTTGGAGCAACATCTGTATTTGGCTCCTCACCTCCATCTGTTTTTGTGGGAAGGCATAATTATCCACAAATAACGGCCGGTCCTATGATACCTCCTGATCTTGGAGAAGACGAGTCCATATTGCTTGAAGACCCAAAAGAATTGCTTAGGATGGACATCCATCAAGTGATATCTTCGCGTTCCCGGCTTGTACGTGCCAACACAGAAATCAATGTGAAGAATGCCAAAAATCCTGACAATCATCTGATAAGGATGTCCCAGGAGCTAGCTCTTTCTAAAAGACCCGTTGATACAGAGGCATGGTTCAATAAACCCCTTAACAACAAACTAAAGTTTGATAACATACTTACTCCTATGGGTCCATCAGGTGACCTGAAAAAACTGGATATAACTGAGAATCCACGGGTGCCTAAGAAAGTCGATACCCTTGTATACGATACCGATGCTCTGGCAAAGGATGCCATATCCGAGCTATGGACTAGTAATATACCGCAGGAACATATTGTTCGTCTGCTTTCGATAGGTCTATTAGGCCGGGAAAGAAAACTTGTTCCAACCCGTTGGTCAATAACTGCCGTTGATGAAATGGCAGGAAAAGAACTTCTTGTGAAGGTACGGGATTATCAACAGCTTGGTGAGATAACCCTTTTTACAGGAAGTGCATTTGGTAATCATTTTGAGATTATACTCATCCCTCGTATTTTCTCATTCGAACTTATCGAAGTATGGATGCCTCAGACTGTATGGTCCGGAGGGACAACATGGGTGGGAGCAGACCATGAAAATACAACCGGAAAAAATAAATATTCTCCTCTTGCTGGTGGTTATTATGCTGCCCGCCTTGGTGCTCTGGAACACCTTGAAAAGATACACAGACAAGCAACAGTATTCATATTAAGGGAGATAAGGCCTGAATACTGGGCTCCTCTGGGTGTCTGGGTTGTCAGGGAAGGTGTTAGAGAAGCCTTTAAAAGTAAACCGCGGAGATTTGGGTCAATTGCTGATGCTCTTGAAGACATTTACACCCGTGTGAAGACCCCTCGTTATGAATGGATATCAAAAACCTCTCTGCTTTCTGATATGCGTTATCAGAGAACATTAGATGCATTTTTCTAAAATCGAATATCTATATAGTCTATTTATTGCTATATATTATATAGTAAACAGCTTTATCATCTTGTTTACTATTTGCCATACTATATCTATATATTGGAGATTATTATTAATGATTATTTTTGATCCCCTTGTTTTGTTACTGGTTTTAGCAGGTTTGTATATGGCATGGAACATTGGTGCCAACGACCTTGCAAACTCCATGGGAACTGTTGTAGGAAGTGGTGCACTATCTCTAAAACAGGTAATCGTGATAGCCGCTGTCTTTGAGTTTGCAGGTGCGGTTTTCTTTGGAGAAAGGGTCACATCTACGATTGCAAGAGGTATCGTGCCAATTGATACTATAAGTGCGATAGATCCACATCTTGTTGCAATTGGAATGCTTGCGGCCATTCTTGCTGCAGGTTTCTGGATAACGCTGGCTACATTCTATAATCTTCCTGTGTCAACTACGCATTCTGTAGTAGGCGCGGTCCTTGGCTTTGGTCTGATGGCCGCATATAAAGGATTTGTAGGATTTGATGAGATAGAATGGATGGTGCTTGTTAGAATTGCAGGCAGTTGGATAATATCTCCTCTT
>PXAV01000112.1 GCA_003565715.1 Methanosarcinaceae archaeon | reverse complement strand
TGCCAGCGTTCCTTACTGTACTGAAGTGCGAGAGCCTTTGGGAAATAAGGATCGCTGCCAACCCACTCATAATAATAAATAGATAACTATTTTACAACAATTCTATTGTATCATGAATAATGTATAATTTATAATAATATAATTACAATATAGTTTACATTATGCTTTTTTAATGTTCTGTATAATAAATAATATATAACAAACAATAAAAGTACTAATAAAAGCAGATATTTCCTAGTGCTGGGTATTTTTCTCTATAGGATCTTATTCTATTGATTTTTCTTTTGTATTGTTCTAATTATATACTCAAAAGCTGCTATATACAATAAACCAATATCATTAAATGTTTCTCTCTTGTTCAATTGAATGAGGTAGATATCCTCATTTACTTTCTTTTTTGATATTTTGCTTACATTAATCGTTTCAAGGTTTTCGGTAGCAATTAGCTTGTAGGTTAGTAATATATAGTACTGCACCTTAGTACAATTGGTGTTTTTAAATGTCTGGCACATGGGAAGATTTCGTCTCTAAAAAGATAGTTTTTGTTTACAACGCAGACAGCGGTGTTATCAATATGCTGAAGGATTATGTGCATAAAATAGTATCTCCTTCTACATATGGTTGCAGGCTTTGTAGTCTTATATATGACAACAGGGGTGTTAAGGATTCATGGAAAGAATTTGTATCCCAACTGCATTTCCGTTCACAGTTCCTTCACAGGGATGAGTTCGTTGATAAATATGGAATGAAAGATGATGAGCTGCCATGCGTGTATATGGAAAAAGATGGGAAGCTTGATTTATTTATCCCCGCCAGTGAGATCGATCAGTGCAACAATCTTGAAGAGCTCAAATCACTTGTATCCGGTAAATTGGCAGGTATGCTGTCATGAATCTGACAGAATCATAAAAAATAACCATTTCAAGTCCTATTTTAGTGCATTGTACAAAAAGTGTTTTCCATAGGATGATTTAAATTATGGATTCACTATTATCAAAAAGATCACGAATATATTTCTCAGTTATATTATCTGGGGAACTATCATATAATCAAAAAAAGACAAACAAAAACATTTTATCTTGAATTATTAAAATATATATGGGGTATCAGATGAAAGAATACGATCTTATTGTAATAGGTTCAGGCTCTGGAATGAACTATGTAAGTGCTATGATGGATGCAGATCCTGATATGCGTGTAGCCCTTGTTGATAAGGATGAACCAGGTGGTATATGCCTTACAAGGGGCTGCATACCCTCAAAGATGCTCCTTTATCCTGCAGAACTTGTAAGGGATATAAACAGAGCCAGTAATTTTGGTATAAGTGCTTCTATAGAAGGAATCGATTTTAAAATGGTTATGGAAAGGATGCACACATCCATATCTGAAGACGTCGAAAGTATCAGGCACGGTTACACTCATATTCCAAGACTGGATTTCTATAATGAGACAGCCGAGTTCGTATCTCCATATACCATGAAGGTAGGAGAGGGGTTTATAAGTTCGAAGATGATATTTCTGTGTTCTGGCTCAAAACCTGCCATACCACTTGTAAAAGGACTTAAAGATATTGATTTTCTCACCAGTGATGATGTACTGGAACTAACAGAGCTCCCGGAAAAACTTGTTATCATAGGAGGGGGTTATATAGCAGCTGAATACGGTCATTTTTTCTCATCCATGGGATCTAAGGTCACAATAATTGGCAGAAATCCTCGTTTAATACCCGAAGAAGAGCCGGAGGTATCAGTACTTGCAAAGAGGATGATGCTGGATTATATGGATATCCTCACAAATCACGAGGTTGTTGAAATAACTTCTTCCTCAGAAGGCAAGACTGTAATTGCAAAAGATCGACTGACCGGTGAAACTCAAAGGATCACTGCTTCTTCTGTGCTTGTAGCAACCGGAAGGAGCTCCAATAGCGATATACTAAAACCTGAAGTGGGTGGTATTGAGACTGACAACCGTGGATGGATCAGAGTAAATGAGCATCTTGAAACCTCTATGAAGAACGTCTGGGCGTTTGGTGATGCCAATGGTAAATATCTTTTCAAACATGTTGCAAACCATGAGTCTACGGTTGTCTACTACAACGCTGTACTGGGGAAGAAAGCAAAAGCTGACTATCACGCAGTTCCATATGCTGTATTCTCATACCCTGAGATCGCCGGTGTCGGTATGACCGAAAGGAAGGCTGTTGAAGAGTACGGTGAAGAGAATATAGTCATCGGTTTTTACCGTTTCCAGGATACGGCAAAGGGTATGGCTATGTCACTGGGTGATGATTTTGTTAAGCTGATCATTGAAAGCAACTCACAGAAAATACTTGGAGCTCATATAATAGGTCCTCAGGCATCCGTTCTCATCCATCAGATAATTCCACTTATGTACACGGAAAAACAGGATGCAACTCCTATAATGTATGCAATGGACATTCATCCCTCTCTGAGTGAGGTCATTAAAAGGGCCTTCTATTCAAGGATGCCAGTCAACGAGTATCATATGATAATGCAGGCGTATGGACTGGAGGACAAGGAATATTCAAGCACATAATACAGTAAGATATGTGTTTATAAAAACAAAAATAAAAAAGAGAGAATTTATTTTCTCTCGTTTACTTACTAAATCCACCTATGCATCTGGTCAATTTCTTCTATTATTATGTTCCCAGAAATTCTTCTAATTTCTCAGGGTTGTTGGCAAGCCATTGAGCACCAGCTTCATCAGGTGACATTCCGGAATCGATATCTATCATGATACTTTCGATCTCATCAAGTTCCATCTCAAAGTTCTGTATCAATTGATAGAATTCTGGCATATCCTCTTCAAAACCAAGCCTTGTAAGAATGACAAGATCATCGCTCTCTCCGTATATACCAAGAGGTTCTTCGAGGAATTTAAGACCATCGATACGGGCAAAACTCCAATGAGGCCTCCAGAGTGTAACAACGACCCATTCATTGTCGTTTACATTTCTCTGAAGTTCGGTGACCATTCCTACAGTACTACTGGAATACAACTCATATTCCTCAAGTCCGTATTCTACAATACATTCCTCTGTACTGTGCATGATGCCTGCACCGGGTTCAATTCCCAATATCCTTCCATCGAAGAGGCTTTCATTTCCTTTTAGCTCTTCAACGGTGTCAATAGTTACATATTCAGGGACTACCAGCCCGGTCTTAGCACCAGAAGCTACAACATTTGCCTGATTAAGCTGGTCTCCATATCTGTCCCAGTATGGTGCCTGGGTTGCAGGTAACCATCCTTGGATAAGAACATCAATGTCTCCCTGTGCAGTTCCCTGGTAAAGACCACCAAGATCAGCACTTACTGTTTCATACTCATATCCTCCTTCATCAAGAATATGTGTAAAGACGGCTGCAGTAGCACGTGAATCATCCCACTGGACAATTCCGATCTTCACTGTCTCAGCCTCTTCCTCTGAAGTACAACCAGAGCTTATCAAAGCTAAAGCTACTATTAAACATACCATTATTTTCAAGTAACTATATTTCATAGAATCTACCCCCCTTTTAGAGTATAAAAAAATAGGAATTGGAGAGTAATAAAGATTACCATTACTCTGTTCCAATCCACTCGCTTACTTTCTCAGGGTTATTGTCGACCCACTTCCTGGCAGCATCTTCTTCGGACATGCCATCTGCAAGGTCTGCCATAACAGACTGGATATCATCATGTGTCCACTTGAATCTGCTGATTATCTCATATAGTCTTGGGTCATCTTCCTGTAGGCCTGCCCTTGCAAGGGTCTCAACATGGTCCGCTTCACCATAGGTTCCTTTTGGATCTTCAAGGTATTTCAGTTCATAAGTTTCGAATGTCCAATGTGGTGACCAGAGTGTCACAACGGTCCACTCCTCAGAATCGATTGACCTCCTAAGTGAGGCTGCCATCCCTGCACTGCTGCTGGATGTAAGATCATATTCAAGTCCATATTCATCTATTGCAGTCTCAGTTGTTGACATGATGCCTGCTCCGGGATCGATGCCTATTATCTCGCTACCGAACTCTTCCTTGTGGTCATTTAGTTCCTCAATGGAGTCAATAGTGACATATGTTGGCACAACAAGGCCTATGCGGCAGTCTTCAAGGTTGATTGCCACACTTTCAATGTCATCTCCATATCTTTCCCAGTAGTTCTTGTGAGTCTGGGGAAGCCATGCAGATGTTATGAAATCGAAATGACCATCTGCAAGTCCCTGATACATAGCACCTGCATCCACAGCTATTATATCAACATCATAACCTGCTTCTTCAAGGACAACTTTCATTACATTGGTACTGGCAATCTCTCCGTCCCAGAGTACATAACCAATGGTCGCTTCATCTGTTCCCATATCTACTGTTGGATCCTGATCAGCACATCCGCTCACCATCACAAGGACGGCAAGCATCATTAGCACTGAAAGGATTTTTAGTTTTCTTTTCACTTTACCACTACTCTTATTGTATCTATCTATCTATTAATAAAGGCCATATGGCCTGTAAACATCAAATGTCAAATATCATCTCTTACTCTTTTGGTGTAATGCTTTGGGTGATTCTGTCAAGGACTATTGCAATAATGACAATTCCAAGACCTGCTTCAAATCCCAGGGCGATATCCACTCTCTGGATGCCGACCAATACCTGGTATCCAAGTCCGCGGGCACCTATCATCGCTGCAATAACGACCATGGATAGTGAAAGCATTATACACTGGTTAACACCTGCCATTATTGTCGGGAGTGCAACAGGAAGTTCCACCTTAAACAGTTTCTGAAGTGGTGTCGTTCCGAATGCGCTCGCAACTTCCTTTAGTTCTTTAGGTACCTGCCTGACACCAAGGTTTGTAAGACGAATGGCAGGTGGCATTGCGAACACTATTGTTGCAACAAGTCCGGGAACATTTCCCAGTCCAAAGAATATGACAGCTGGTATCAGGTAGACAAAAGAGGGCATTGTCTGCATAAAGTCAAGTATTGGCTTGATCATCTGATTCACAGTTTCGTTCTTTGCAGCTAAAATACCAGTTGGTATTCCTACTGACAATGCCACAAGAGCAGATGATAACACAAGGGCCACGGTTTCCATTGAAAGTGCCCACAGGCCCATACTCTCTATCAGTACAAGGCCTGCTGCAGTACCTAAAGCGAGCTTTAAGTTCTTTTTTGAAATTATGTAAATCAGGGTGGAAACAACAATAATAAATGGCACAGGCGACAAAAACATCAAAATATCCTTAAAACCGGATATAAGGAAATCAATTAAACTGCTGAACAAGTCCAGCAAAAAGCCAAAATTATCATTCAGCCAGTAAACACCCGATTCAACTGTTTTTCCAATAGGTAGCTCAGGTATTACCATTATGCTCATCCTCCTTCATAATTAGTGAACCAAGTATGCTTCCTCTTACGATAACTCCCATAAGTTTTTGGTTTTCATTTATCACTGCTAATGGGAAATTACTTTCAGCTATCATTGGGATACTATCCCTTATTGGCGTGTCGGGTGAAACGGTTGGAACATCTGTAATCATTATGTCCTTTAAAAACTTCTTTTCGTTTGCAGCTTTTACAACATCATCTATAAGCAATATCCCTTGCAATTTCTTTTCAGGATCGACTACAAAAATAGATGATATTCCGTGTTTTTTCATTAACTGCATTGCAACTGTAAGTCCTGAATTTATAGATACGACGGGTTCCGGACGTTTCATTACATTCTCTGCTGTAAGTATCTTTGTTCTGTCAACACCTGCAACGAATTCTGATACATAGTCATCTGCAGGGTTCATGAGTATTTCCTCTGCAGTCCCTACCTGGGAAATAAAGCCATCTTTCATGATCGCTATACGATCTCCCAGTTTGAGAGCTTCGTCAAGGTCATGTGATACGAAAACAATGGTCTTTTTTAGCTTGTGCTGCAATGCGATAAGTTCATCCTGCATCTCTGATCTGATAAGGGGGTCAAGGGCACTGAATGCTTCATCCATCAGTAAGATATCAGGATCTGTCGCAAGTGCCCTGGCAAGCCCGACTCTTTGCTGCATTCCTCCGCTCAGCTCAGATGTCCTACTTGACTCATAACCCTTAAGTCCGACTTTGGTAATAGCCTCCTGGGCTTTTTCATATCGCTCTTCTTTTGAGATTCCCTGTATCTCAAGTCCAAAAGCGACATTGTCCATAACGCTTCTGTGGGGTAAAAGAGCAAAACTCTGGAAAACCATGCTCATTTTCTTACGCCTGGCTTCTATTAGCTCTTTATCGGTCATTGATGCAATATCATCCCCGTCGATGAGTATATGTCCGTCAGTTGGATCAATAAGACGGTTCAGACAGCGTAAGAGAGTTGATTTTCCAGAACCTGAAAGACCCATGAGTACGAAGGTCTCCCCTTCATAGACATCAAAATTCACGTCGTATAGACCTACATTCTGCTTTGTCTTTTCGAATATTTCCTGTTTAGAGGCTCCCTGCTCTAACAAAGAGAGTGCTTTTTGAGGCGATCTGCCAAATATCTTGACAATATTGCGAACCTCAATTTTCTTATTTCCGGATATGTTAATACCTCTGCTATGTATAATGGATTTACTGTTATTTGTAATAATGGATTCAATGTTAATTCCGGCAATTTTTGAAATTAACTGTATATTAACGTATTGCCTCATATGGGGAGGAACACTAATATATTTTACAGCTAAGTATCTTTTTTTTGCACTAGTATAATAATCCAGAAGCTTTTTTTGCAGAATATATGTCTTTATCGGGATAAAATGCCTATGATTTATTGTTACTATCGATATGTTTCTATTATCTTATGGACGCTACGGATATCCACAGAGCACAATCATGCTTTTTTTATATTGCTATAGTACATACATTCTTCTCTGGTGAACAGAGGCATCTCCACATCATCTTCTGCTATCTTGACAGATGCACCTCTTACAAGTACTGCAGGAACGCTCTCATTCGCCTCTCCCATTAGTAATTGTGCAGCAGAGACGAGGTTGTCAGCAACAGCTTTGCGTGTAATGGTAATCTGCTTACCAAAAAGGTCAAGGCTACCTCTTACATCCTCTACTGGTATGATGCCCGATGTTCCAAGTGCAATACCAACACAACCAAGCCTCAGAGGTTGTGTGCGGCTATCGCCAATGATCACTCCTACATTGCACTTGCAATGCTCCTCTATGTGCATGCGTATCCTTCTGGCACTTTTCTGTGGGTTCTCAGGAAGGAGTACAACATATCCTTCAGGAGCATTGGAGCTATCAATTCCGGCATTCGGGGCAAGTGTGCCTTTTGTGATGGTCAAGGCTGCACCAGGCACACCAACGAATATCTCATCACATTCGCGTATTATAAGCTCCATTTCTCTGGGATCGAGTTGATATCCCTGTGCAAGTTCTATAGCCTTTGGTCCTGGTTCTATTTCATCAAGGCGTACCAGGCGTTTCTCAGAGCTTGCAACCGGTGATTCAGCGATAACTAGTATGTCGTTGTTCTCAAAATCCAGTCCCAGTTTATGCATGGATGAAATTATGATCTCTGCAATATTGTCTCCTGGTCCTATAAGGGGTGTCCTTATGGCAAACATCTGCAGGGGTTGTCTCTCAGGAGTCATTTATCCTCGAAGAGGTATTCTTTCATAATATTAATGGCACAATAATCACCGCACATGGAACATGGCCCCTCCTCGGGGCACATCTTTGAAGAACGTTCAGGATCAATAGCTATCTCTGCCTGGCCTTTCCAGTCAAAGGATGCTCTTTTTGTTGCAAGCACAAGATCGTTCTCATTCAGTCCATATTTCATGGAATCGCCTATGTGGGCAGCTATTCTAAATGCAATAAGTCCTTCCTTTACTTGTTGCGGGTCAGGCAAGGACAGATGCTCTGCAGGAGTTATATAACAAAGATAGTCTGCACCTGCCCCGCTTGCAATGCTTGCGCCCACAGCACCTGCAATGTGGTCATACCCTACAGCAATATCTGTGGGGAGGGGTCCTGCTACAAACAAAGGGAAATCTGCTTTCTCCTTATAAAGCCTGACAGAACCTGATATATCTGATGCTTGTATGTGTCCTCCCATTCCATTTATTATTACCTGAACGCCCATTTCGTTGGCCTTTCTTGCAAGGGATGCATTTGTTTCTATCTCCATAAGTTGTGCACTGTCCTTCAGATCGTGAACACATCCACTCCTCATTGTGTTTCCGAGGGATAGCACAACGTCGTTTTGTCTCAATATATCTATTATCTCATCAAAACGCTCTATGAAAGGATTCTCACAATCGTTTATCAGCATGAAGCTACTGGTGAACGATCCTCCTTTTGAGACCATTCCCATTACTCTTGATGAACCCCTAAGCTTGTCCAGCATTCTCTTTTCTACACAGTGAAGAAGTATCGAACTTATTCCTTCATTAACATGTCTTTCCAAATACTCCATCATATCATCAGCTGTTACTTTTTCCAGCCCGCACTCTACTATAGTCTGGTAGATGGGAACGGTTGTCACAGGAAGGGATGTGTTATCCAATACCATTTTTCGTATAGTGGATATATCTCCTCCCATGGAGAGGTCTGTAATTGTGGCTGCACCATATCTCTGTGCTATTCTGACCTTCTCCCTTTCAGAGTCCGGGTCAATAGAAGCTGATGAAGTGCCAAGGTTCACATTTATCTTGGTACTGGCACCTTTGCCAATACCAACGGGGGGACATCCCCTGCGTGTCATTATCACAAGACTGCCGTTTTTCACCCTCTCAAGGACAAGTCCTTCTTCCATCCCTTCTTTTTGTGCAATCTGTAGCATCTCATCTGTGAGGACACCATCCCTTGCATGGTCGATCTGAGTTCTTATCATTACTTCTTCTTCCCTATTCCGGACAGTTCTAAGATCCGGGATGTATTTTCATGTTTACCAACAGGCATTATGTGGATCCCACAAGCAAGCTTCTTTAGCTCGCGTATAGATTCAGCACATAAGGATATACCTTCTTCTGCCGGATCATCTGCCTTGTGCATATTTTCAATGATCTCTTCAGGTACGTCTATACCGGGGATCTCCTGCTTCATAAAACGTGCCATGCCAGCAGACCTTAAAGGAATGACCCCAGCAATGACGGGAACATCTATATCACTTATCTGCTCCATGAAAGATTCAAATCCTGCAATGTCATAAACGGCCTGTGTTTGTAAAAAATCTATCCCGGCCTTTATCTTTTTGCGAAGTTTTACTATCTGTGCTGTGTTTGTGGGGTCAGTGTTTGTGACAGCACCGGTAACAAATTCAGGTGCCTGGTGGATCGTGTTACCTGCAAGATCATACCCTTCCTTCATACTTCTAATAATATCCAGAAGTTGTACTGAGTCAAGGTCGTATACTGGCCTTGCTCCTGGATGATCTCCTTTTGTAGTATGGTCTCCTGTCATAACACAAATATTCCTTATGCCTATTGCATAGGCTCCAAGCAGGTCAGATTGCAGGGCAAGCCTGTTGCGGTCCCTGCAAGTAAGCTGCATTATCACCTCATGTCCTGAATCCAGCAATGATCTGCTCATGGCAAGTGGACTCATGCGCATGACTGCTCTTTGGTTATCGGTTACATTGAGAGCATCGGTCCAGTTCCTTATTCTCTCGGCATCATTTAAAGCTTCGTTAAGGTCAGTTCCTTTTGGCGGGCATATCTCTGCTGTGATAAGAAATTCACGGGAAATGATCTTATCTTTGAAGGTATGGAGCATCGGAGTTAATATGCTAATCTGGCTTTTAAAATCATCGCAATGCAGAAAAACCAATATACTTTATAGCTGTATGTATTGTGAACCTCAAAGGGTAGTTACTGCACAGTTAATAATATATTAAGTCAGTGCAATATGGATAAAAGTATGTATGATCTCTATATATCAGAATAGGATCAGGAGATATAAATGGAACGTTCCAGTAGAATGTGGCAGGCAATAATCATTCTTTTTATCCTGTCAATTGTACTTGCTTATGCATTGTACCCATATATAAATGCCTTCTTAACTGCATTCATACTTTATGTAATATTAAAACCACTCCATAGTTTTCTTACGATTAATATAAAGATCAGACCAGAAGTTTCTGCAATCATAGTTCTAATTGTATCTGTCTTTATCATACTGGTTCCCGTATACATCCTTCTTACACTGGTCTTTTTGCAAATACAGACATTGTTCTCAGATATTACCTGGGTGTTTTCATATATTGAGCTGGTTAACCGCTATATAGATATAATCGACAGCATAGTACTTCCAGTTGAGATAGACCTGGACCTTGAGAGGAGGTTTATGGAGTTCCTTTCAACTCTGGCAAATCTCATCAGTGGCGCAGCTATAGGTACATTGTCTGTCATAGGACAAAAACTGATAGAGATTGTGATAATGTATTTTTTGCTTTTCTATCTCCTTGTCGGTGATAACTCCAAATTTGCACAGGGTCTTAGGGATGCTGTTCCTTTTAATGGGGAAAATACCAAGAAATTACTTAAGCAGTTCAGTTCCCTTGTAAAGACCATTCTTGTTAGCTCGGGTATCATTGCAGTTATACAGGGGACCATACTGACCATAACATTCCTTATCCTTGGTATAGAAGGTGCTTTCTTCTGGGGTTTTATCACACTTATACTTGCTTTTCTACCTGTAGTGGGCCCTCCTGTTATATGGGTGCCAACCCTTGCGTTACAGTTGATCCAGGGCGATCATTTCATTGCAATAGGGGTGCTCATAGGCGGAATAATACATACACTTGTAGATGAGGTCCTTAGGCCATTTGTTCAAAAAAGGGTAGGGCATATACATCCTCTTGTTACTGTTGTAGGTGTCATAACTGGTTTGAAACTTTTTGGTCTACTGGGCATAATCCTGGGGCCTTTATTGATATCATATGTGCTGCTTGTGGCTGTAATGATACATGATGAATACCTCTCAGGCCCGGATAACAGGAAATATGAGCAGCTTATAAGTGAAGTTGTAAAACAGGAGTTATAATATCCTTAACACATTATACCGCAAAAGGGATGGTGCAAATATGTTTGATGATCGTATTACAATTAATGGGCCCGCGGAGATTCGAACTCCGGACCTCCGCCGTGTGAAGGCGACGTCATGACCAGCTAGACCACAAGCCCAGGACAGAGTACAATGTGATTTCCTGTCTATAAATCTGTCGTTAGGCTTTGTATATTACTGGCCATATCTTTTTTTGAGCACTGTGTAAAAGACAAGGGCTATGATTGAAGTACCCGCAAATATGGATATTAATGCTGTTGTAGGGGGCAAATATGTGTAGGCTACAATGGCGATCATAGTACCCAATAATACTGCTACGGGTATAAGCAAAGAGTTCTTTTTAAGTGAGCTCTCATCAATATCAAATTGTGTCATCTTTTCATATCCTTGTTTTTATTCCTCTAATTAATATATATTAAAGGATTGCACTGTTATACTATATATAGTTTATTCAAAAATAATTTCACCAGTTCTATTACGTTTGTGTTTTATACATGCCTTATAATTTTTTTCAACTAATTGTTTGAATTTTTAATAATCTATTATCTGCTGACAAAGTATTTTATATCTGTCGTTCTCTTCAGTCAATATTATGCTTGCAGAAGATGTTGTATATCGTCTCAGAAGTATTTACCCTGAAGGATATTTTCACATCAATAAGGACCCTTTTTACCTTCTGATATCTACTGTGCTTTCCCAGCGTACCCGGGATGATGTAACAATTCCAACAACACAAAAACTCTTCAATGTATTTGGTACTGCTCAGGAAATGGCAGCAGCAGGAACTGATGAGATAGAGGGACTGATAAAGAATGTGGGTTTCTACAGGGTCAAAGCCCGACGTATTATCGATATTTCAAATATCATTCTAAATGACCATGGTGGGGTGGTTCCGGATAGTATTGAAGAACTTGTCAAACTTCCTGGTGTTGGCAGGAAGACTGCAAACTGTGTGCTTGGTTATGGCTTTGAAAAGGATGTCATTGCAGTGGACACCCATGTGCATAGGATATCGAATCGCATGGGGCTTGTGAATACCTCTGAGCCTGATGAGACTGAAAAAGCGCTTGAGAAGGTTATCTTAAAAAAGGACTGGAAAGATATCAATGGGCTGATGGTACTTTTTGGACAGAATATATGTCGTCCAGTTGGTCCAAGATGTGAGGAATGTATTATGGATGATATATGTGCAAAGATACTCTGACCCGTTTAAAAGAGGTTATGGTTTTTAACAAACTATTTATTGATATATAATATATAAGGCACAATTCTTGTGCTCATGCCATAAGTCTAATATAGAATATAGTTGGTTTTGACGAGAGCTTACAAAGAATCCATACACCTTATTATTGAAGTAAGTAAGTAATGATCATACACGAATAAAAAATACATATCAATATCTACTAAAAATATATGAGTGAGAATTATGTTATTAATCGGAGAAGCATTGATCGGCGAGGAACCAGAACTCGCACACGTTGACCTTATTATAGGAAACAAGGACGGCCCTGTGGGTCAGGCATTTGCAAGCGGTTTGACCCAGTTGTCTGTAGGGCATACCCCTTTACTCTCTGTGATACGCCCAAACCTTCCTGCAAAACCAGCAACGCTGATAGTTCCAAAGGTGACTGTAAAGAACATGACCCAGGCTGCCCAGATATTTGGGCCCGCACAGGCTGCTGTTGCAAAGGCTGTTGCAGATGCCCTTGAAGAGGGAGCCTTTGGGGATATGGATATCGAGGACAATGTTGTTGTTGCCAGCGTATTCATTCATCCGGATGCAAAGGACTACAACAAGATATACAGGTATAATTATGGAGCAACAAAACTTGCTGTAAAACGTGCAGTTGATGGTTTCCCAGACGTTGAAACTGTAGTCAGGGAAAAGGACAGGATGGGACATGCTGTTATGGGATTCAAGGTCTCCCGGCTCTGGAACCCACCTTATCTGCAGGTTGCTCTTGACAACCCCAACATCAGCGCGATCCTCGGTATTGTCAGTCAGATCCCAAAGAGCGACCATGTTATCCTGGAAGCAGGTACTCCTCTTATCAAACGCTATGGAGTAGATGTTATCGCAAGGCTCAGGGAAGTTCGTCCGGATGCTTTCATAGTCGCAGATCTTAAGACCCTTGACACTGGTAACCTTGAGGCACGTATGGTGGCAGATGCCACAGCAGATGCAATAGTTGTTTCTGCACTTGCACCAATACCAACACTTAACAAGGCAATAGATGAAGCTCACAAGACAGGTATATACGCTTTTATGGATACACTCAACTGCGATGACCCGGTAGCTGTACTAAGGAAACTGGATAAGTTGCCGGATGTTGTTGAGCTACATCGTGGTATCGATGTGGAGAGCACTGAACATGCATGGGGAAGCATAGAGGAAATCAAGTCCCTCTCACCAAAGATATTGGTGGCTGTTGCTGGTGGTGTACGTATCGATACGATGCCCCAGGCACTTAAAGCTGGAGCGGACCTCCTTGTTGTGGGTAGGGCCATTACTAATGCAAAGGATGTAAGGCAGGTTGCAGAGAAGTTCATTGAAGGGCTGAATAATCCTGAGATCGATCAGTTCAGGGTAATGACAGATTTCTAATAAGTGTGTATTCCACACTTTTTTTTATATATTGGAGGAACTTGGATGAGCTCAAAATTGATAGTACTGAACCTTAAGACCTACATTGAGGGTACAGGCCAGGGCGCTGTAGGTATAGCACGCTCTTGCAGGGAAGTTGCTGATGATAGTGGTATAGATATAGCCGTGGCTCCACAGTTCTGTGACATATACCGTGTATCCTCTCAGGTTGACCTCCCTGTATATTCGCAGAGTCTAGACCCGGTTGGAGCAGGCAGCTTTACCGGCCATGCCTTTGTGGAATGTATAAGGGATGCTGGTGCTGTTGGGACTCTTATAAACCATTCTGAATGCCGCCTTACACTGGCAAATATCGATGCCTCTCTGAATGCTGCAAGAAAAGTGGGTTTAAATACCATAGTATGCACTAACAACGTAGCAACATCTGCTGCTGCTGCTGCTCTTGCTCCGGATTATGTAGCCGTAGAACCCCCTGAACTTATCGGCTCTGGTATTCCTGTATCAAAGGCTGATCCTGAGGTAGTAACGGGATCAATAGAAGCGGTAAAAAGGATAGATCATGAGGTGGGAGTACTCTGTGGTGCAGGTATCTCAAAAGGAGAGGATCTGGCAGCGGCTCTTGATCTTGGTGCTGTAGGTGTGCTGCTGGCATCAGGTATTGTAAAGGCTAAGGATACAAAGGCAGCACTGGAAGACCTTGTAAGCAGGATATGATGCTTTCATGGAATAAAAGACCTTTGGGAAGATTGTAACATCATTTTATTCTTCTCCTCTGATGGCACATCCTATACCCTTAAGTAGCTTCTCAATGTCTGACTGTACTCTATATGGCTCCATATCTCCCATTATATTTATGCGGTATGTTACACTAGTGCGTAAGCTGTTCAATAGACCATTGTAAACATCTATTATGCTTGCAGAAACCACATGCTCGTTAAGAAGTAAAAGCTGTTTTATTACCTCGGGTTCAGCGTTCAGCGGGATAAGTACTGATATATCTCTTGTGTGGTGCTTAAGATTTTGGCTCTTCCAATCATGTATTTCATCTTCACTTAAAAGGCGAATGTTTTCTATGTTCAGGGCAACCAGTTTTTTTCCATTATCTATGATCACGGTCTTTGGACTTACCTTTTCTACTGTTCCTGCATGAACAGTACCTGAATAAATGTGTTTGATACCTATATTTTTACCAATTGAGCACAGCAGCCTGTCAAACTCAGTTATCCTGGAGTTTATTAGCTTATCGGAGCGACGTAGTGCAGATGCAGTGTCACCAAAATGTACTGCAGCATCTTTCATTTTTGTAGTAAATCCATCAACATCATTATTCTTTACAATAGATGACAATTCTCTACATTCTCTCATGAACGCTTCATGTACTCTGAGCACCTCTGGGTTCTCTATCTGGATATATGCGTATAGGTAGGGATTCTGTCCGAGTATCCTGCCTACAAAATCAAGCATGATATCATATACAGGGCTCATGAAGCGCCGTGATT
Organism: Methanosarcinaceae archaeon; assembly: GCA_003565715.1. Classification (GTDB taxonomy): domain Archaea; phylum Halobacteriota; class Methanosarcinia; order Methanosarcinales; family Methanosarcinaceae; genus Methanolobus. Next base: position 13,504 of record PXAV01000112.1, on the reverse strand, counting down.
CATTTACACTGAAATCAAGCCTTTCAAATGTCGTACCAATTGTTATGTATGCAAAATGTGTAAGTCCTTGTACTACAGCCACAAACCTGTCATGCTCTTGTGGACTGATCACTTCAATATGTGCACCTTCATCCTCAAAAAGTGTTCTAATAAAAGGAAACCATTTTTCGCACCTTCCTTTGATGGGCGTGAGTATGAATATCTGACCATGGAGACTTGGGATTGAAGGCCCGAACATGGGATGGGTACCCAGTATCTCAACATCATCAGGTGCATACCTTTTCATGGCCTCAGTGGGTCCTACCTTAATGGACGTGAAGTCCATCATCAGGCTGCCTTTCTTCATTTTAGGGGCAATATTGCTGATTACTTCTTCTGTTAGATCGATAGGGACAGTGATTATCACAATATCACTGCTTTCTATGGCAGCATCAAGGTCTCTGGCAAACTCAACTCCCATACGCTCAGCTATCTCAAGCTTTCCACTGTTTCCCCATATTACGACCTCATAATTTTTCTTCTTAAAAAATGGAGTGAACCATTGCCCCATTTCTCCGGTGCCACCTATTATCAGGACCTTCAAATATTAAGTCCCTCCAGTAGTGCTTTTCTCATAATGTCCACCGGTGGCTTTGTACCTGTCCATATCCTGAAAGCTTCTGCACCCTGGTAGACGAGCATCATCTCACCAGTTATTGTTTTGGCACCTGCTTTTTTTGCTTCCTTAAGTAGCATGGTTTCAAGAGGGTTGTAAACAATGTCAAATACCGTAAGATCCGAATGCATTTGTTCTGAAAAGGCTGTAGTTTTCCCTTTATCTGGGTACATGCCCATTGTAGTGCAGTTTACAAGTATATCACTGCTAACTATCAGTTCCTCTAGGTCTTTAAGACCGCAACCTTTTGCAGGGCGGACCCTTGAAAGCTCAAGTGCAAGACTGAAGGCTTTTTGCTCTGTCCTGTTAGCTACTGTGATATCGGCTCCATCAGTGGCCAACTGAAAGGCTATGGCCCTTGCAGCACCACCTGCCCCAATTATCAAAACACGGGATCCGTTTATTCTGACGCCCTTATCCTCCAGGGCACATTTTGCTCCAAGTCCATCTGTATTATAGCCTTTCATTCCCTCTTTAAAGTCAACGGTATTGACAGCTCCTATGGCCTTTGCAATGGGGTCTGCATCAACTATTTCCAGGGCTTGCTGCTTAAGGGGTACTGTGAGGTTTACTCCTCCAAAACCCATTGCTTTTGCCCCATAGAGTGCCTCCTTTAGTTTGTCCTTGCAGACCCTGAATGCATGGTAGGTGCAATCCATTCCAAGTTTGCTGAAAGCGGCATTATGGATTTCGGGAGATAGTGAATGTGCTATAGGGTCTCCAAATACACCGTAAATTGTTCTCAAAAAAGTATCTCCAGGGCCGATCTGAGCTCATGTATCTTTATCTGTCCTGGGGCAATTGCTTTGCTTATTACACCGTATGTAAGTAGTGAGCCATAACATGGAGCAACGATTCGACTATGTTTTCCGGCCTCACCCATTGCAATGGTGCATATGGGCTTCTCCATATCTGCTGTTATCTGCAACAGATCAAGCACATCCTGTCTGGAATTTGCCATTACAGCAAGTTTTGCGATGTCCGCACCAAGCGTATGGGCTCTATCAAGCATATTTTTCATATCTTCTACTGAAGGGGTTTTATCAAAGTCGTGGGATGAAATTATCACTGTCACACCTGATGCTTTTGCTGCTTCAACTACCCTGCTGCGAAGCTCGCTTTCTGTGCCAAGTTCTATATCGACTCCTTCTACAAAAGGCAATATATCTGTAAGTGAGGATATTCTACTCTCTTCACTACCTGTCCATTTTCCACCATCAGCATGTAATCTATTGGTTGCAATACACGGAAGTCTTGTGTTATCTTTGATCCTGTTTATTATCTTTTTTGTTTCTTCCAGGTCTGTAAATTCAAGAAGATCAAGCCTCAACTCAATTATATCGGCCCCAAGCCAGTTAGCAGCCTTTGCATTTTCTACAGGATCATCATCTATCACAGCGACAATCGCTGGTTTACGATCAAGGTCTAAATTTTCTATTCTTACCATAAGGCCACAACGCTTTATTTTTCTATAATGGTCTCTTCTATCTTCATTCCAAAATGCCGCCCAATCTCCTCAGAATGTACAAGTATTTCATCCCCGAGCATCAGATCAGTTACAGACACAGGTTCTTTATCCTTTGTAACAAGTTTTATTGTCTCTGCATTTTGCAGTATGTTCTTGATTATCTTGCCGTTGAGGTCAGCCTCCACAAGTATCAGGGGCCTTCTTTCGATCTTCACCCTTCCAACTACACCGCTTCTCTGTTTTCCATCACCATCAATTATAGTTACCTCATCCCCTGCCTTTAGTTCTGATAGGTAGCGTGTCTTTTCACCTACCTTGATATAGGCATGCACTGCTCCTGCATTGACCCTGAAAGGTCTGGAGGCAACATAATGGCTCTCATCTGATTCAGAATGTACAAGGAACATCCCGTTTGCCTGTGATCCAACAAGCATTCCTTCTCCTCTGTTCATAAGGTTGCAGGTGTCTACACATACCCTGTCGCCCATACCTACCTGCTCTACCTTGGTGACAGTTGCCACTTGCATCTGAAGGTTGGATACGCCTGCACTCTCAACTATTTCAGAGGTCCTTTTTATCTGGCTCAGGTCTTTTGTATCAAGCAGGACTCCATCAGTACCATGTTCCATGGTCTCAAAGGCAAGTCTTGCTTCTTCACAGGCCTTTACTCCCGATATGATCTTTACATTCTCTGTCTGTAGCCCTGCAATAAGGTTCTCCAGAGGTATTACCTGCCAGTCAGTGCCAATGACTATCAGGTAGTCGCAGATGCTTCCCATTTCCGCTGCAAAGTTCTCATATTCCTTGTTACGGATTATGACATAAGCTGCAACTTTCAACCCCATTTCTTTGAAACGAAGGGCGTTTGTTACGTCAAGGGAGCCACTGTAGTCAGAAGGTAAAGGTTTTGTCCCGTCTCCTTCTCCTTTTTTTCCAACGACCATTATATCTGCTTTATTTGCCTGGCCAAGGGCAAAGGCTGCAACCTTTATGTTCCCAAGTTCTTTTACCTTCTCTACATCTTCAGCATCTACCAAAATGGCATCAACACCGGACTCCATTCCGGTGGTAACCACTGCCTTGCGTTCATCCCAGTTGCCTTCATCGGCTTTTAACCATATCATCTTATTTTTCATATGAGCACATCCACAAGCACAGAACATCCTATATATCACTTTAGCATTTCCAGTGCTTCCTCAACTGATCTTTTGTGGTGGACTATCTCTGTTATGGCTCTTGTAATTTTTGTAGGGCTCTCATGCTGGAACATATTTCTCCCAATGGCAACACCCCTTGCACCTCCATGCATAGCACCCTCTATCATCTCAAGAAACTCCTGATCGGTGTTTGTTTTTGGTCCACCTGCAACTACAACGGGTACAGGACATCCAAGAACCACATCTCTGAAAGTATCGGGATCTCCTGTGTATAGTGTTTTAACAATGTCTGCCCCAAGCTCAGCACCTACTCTTGCAACGTGTGCAACAAGCTCTGGGTCATGGGGATTGACTATATTTCTTCCTCTGGGGTACATCATTACCAGAAGCGGCATTCCCCAGTAGTTGCATTCCTCTGAAACATTTCCCAGTTTTTGCAGCTGTAATGCCTCTGTTTCTGATCCTACGTTCACATGTATGGACACAGCATCTGCACCCATTTTCATAACTTCCTCTACAGAACAGACCTGCACTTTGTTGTTTGGGTCAGGCCCAAGGGATGTAGAAGCGCTCATATGGACAATCAGTCCGATATCATGCCCATATCCCCTATGCCCGTGTGTTACGATTCCCTTTTGCATAAGCACAGCATCGGCTCCTCCTTCTGCCACATTGTTTATGGAATCTGCCACGTTTATCAACCCTTTTATGGGTCCGTCGGATATTCCATGGTCCATTGGTATGATAACCATGTTCCTACTATCTCTGTGCATTATTCTTTCTATGCGGATATTCTTTCCTATTTCTGTCATGTGTCCTCACCTTGCTGTTTGGTTTTATTGATATCTTAAAGGGCCTGTTGCAGCAAACTCTCATATATATCATGCTACTATGTGACATAGTAGCACGGTCAATTATTTAAAGGTTTTTATCGATTTATGCCTAGTATCTGTATGTCTGAACATGGCATGAATCTATGTACACAACATAAATATGCATATACACAAAAAATCAGTACGTTTACCAATTGGTATGTTTACCAATTGAAATTCACATAAAAATACAAATCATTTTATGCACTATCCGCCAGGGTATGTATGTATGTATGTATATATCTCACATGATATCATAGCGTAAAATGTACGCTGCTTCTAAAGGTTACTTTAAGTCTTCTGACCTATAGTTATACCATTGTCATCTACATTGTATACTAACTGTTTTTTTTCATGGTCGCTTCCATGCATTTTTAGAACAGAGATGGCTTTTATCGTTCCACTGTCATCTTCTATGTTCTTTATGACTATCACAAGATCTGTATCTGAGGCCATGGAAATAGCAGAAATGCCTGGATCGATGGTATTTACCACTTTATCACATATTAGCATTGATGTCAACCCTAAACTTTTGAAAAGTTCTATGAGGCTGGCAATGTGCTCTCTTTTAGTGACATGGTCATCAAACACATAATCAAAGCCTGCTATGTCATCCAGGATTATTCTTTTAGCACCTGTTCTTTCAATCATTTTCACAAGCTCATTTTTATGCCTATTGGAGTTGATCTCAGATGGATGGATATAAAGTATTTCTATTAGTCCCTGATCTTCCAGTTCTTCAAGCCCTGCTCCAACAGTTGAAGCATATTTGCGTAATTCTGCAGGATTTTCCTTAAATGTGCTTATTATACCAGGTATTCCTTTTCTGGCTCCACTTACGATAAAATGTAGCCCGAACAATGTCTTTCCAGTACCTGTACTACCTACTATCAATGTGGATGAGAGTTCAAAGATCCCTCCATGTACCATATCATTGAATCCGGGTATTCCTGGGTCTATTCTTTTAAGCTTAAAAGAAGGTTCTTTTCTCAGGGCATTTACGGGTTTTAACCTTGGATAGATATTGATACCGGTTTTCAGAACATCTAAGGAGTGCTCTCCTTCTATGTAATCCGGATTGTTCATTTTCATTATCTTCAATATACGTATATTTCCTCTTCTCTGTATTTCATGTGATAGGTAAACTATCCCATCTGCAATGTCACCTATAACTGATCTGCACACTTCGGTCTGTGACATTGTACCTGTCAGGTATACAATAGAATTCCACTCTCCAATAGCTGCATGAAGTGAATACATGAACCTTCGTTTTTCAGCTTCAGGGAACCCGAATCCTATGGGAGTTACAGGGTCTATGAGCACCCTGTCAGGTTTCAGCTCCGCTACATAGTTACCAAGCTCTACAAGCATTGTAAGGGGGTCCCTTTCAACGGAACTGACACTGAATGTGCGTATATTTATTGACTTTTCATAGAAACCATACTCAGAAATACTCTCTCTGACAGCATTCTGTGATTTTGTCGTAACAGACACATACAGTACCTTTTCCCCTTTCCTGGCTGCTTCACAAAGGCTCTGTACTCCCAGGGTCGTTCTTCCACTCCCTGGGCTACCTGCTATAAATATGGTTGAAGGGCAAGCAATTCCTCCTCCGATTATCTCATCAAGTCCGGGGATTCCTGTGGTCTTTATTTCCAATATGCTACCTCGTGGGGAATGTTAGGGAAATAATGTGATATTTTACATCCAACATTTATATTTACTTTCCTCTTATTTTGTTACTTGGGTTCTTATATTTCTATAATTTCTTTTGTAGCATGACCAGGTCTCATATTTTTCTCTAAACACATATCCATGGAAAAACCTGGATATGGTTTAAAGAATAGTATTTCCTGCAGGTTTGATTTTGGAGTGCTTTTCTGTTTTCTTACTTAAAAGTACAGAAAAACGCATGAAACTCTCTTATATGTGTTATCATATAATGAAAATGTCATACAGACCATCACTGACAATAAATCATTATTATTGTTAAGTTGTACCATCTCAACAATGACGCAACAGCATATTACTTAATTATATATTTATAATGGTATATATAAGGATCGAACATCAATAAAGATATTAAGGTAAACATCAAGTAAGGAACTTATTATGAGAGAATTAAAGATACTTGTTATCAACAACTATGGGCAGTTCTGTCATCTTATTCACCGGGCTGTAAGGGATATGGACATGCAAACAGACATCGTTCACAACACAACTCCGATCGATGATATCCTTGATATGGAGCCTGACGGGCTTATATTAAGTGGTGGTCCTTCAATGGACAGGGCGGGAATGTGTTCTGAATATGTACAGAGTATTGATCTTCCTGTGCTTGGTATATGTCTGGGTCACCAGGTTATCGCCAGCACATTTGGCGGGGTTGTAGCTTCTGGTTCATCTGGTGGATATGCAGATATCAAGGTAGGGATCGTAGAAGAAGATGAGCTGCTCAAAGGATTGGCTCCTGATATCTCTGTATGGGCATCGCATGCAGACGAGGTTGTAAAGATGCCAGAGGATTTCATACAGCTTGCAAGATCCCATATATGTGAATACGAGGCAATAAGGCATGTTGAAAGACCTCTATTCGGTGTACAGTGGCATCCAGAAGTAGCTCATACGGAAAAAGGAGAAACGCTTTTCATGAATTTCTTTGATGTATGTGATAAGTACTGATTATCACATCCCCATCTTCTTCATCATTTTCTGCATATTGAATTTGCCGCCACGGAATCCTTTCATAGCTGTCTGCATTGTTTTGTGATATTTCAAAAGTTCTCTAACGTCTTCAGGGCTGCATCCTGATCCCCTTGCAATTCTTTTTATGCGGGAGCCACCAATTACTCTTGGGTTTGTCATCTCTTCCTCTGTCATAGAATCCATAAGGGTCCTGTAGCGTGCAAGCTTATCGCCTGTTACCTTGTATGCATCTTCGGGTATTTTTGCACCCATCCCTCCAAGCGGTAACATTTGCATTATTTGTTTCATTGGTCCCATCTTATTGAGGCTCTCAAGTTGCTTGTACATGTCCTTGAGAGTGAATTTACCACGAAGCATTGCTTCCATATCAAACTCCTGGTCAACCAGGGCCTCCTCTGCCTTCTCTATAAGACTTTTGATATCACCCATGCCAAGAAGTCTTGATATGAATCTGTCCGGCTCAAACCTTTCAAGATCCTCTGGTGTCTCTCCAATTCCTATAAAGGCAATAGATGAGTTTGTTTCAGATACTGCCGAAAGTGCACCACCACCTTTTGCCGTACCATCAAGCTTTGAGATAATTACTCCTGATATACCTATGGAGTCGTTAAAGGCCTTTGCCTGCTCACTTGCCTGCTGGCCAATGGCACCATCAAGCACAAGTAGCTTGTAATCTGGTTTGGCTACGGCATGTATATCTTCCATTTCCCTGATGAGTTCCTTTTCAAGCGAGTGCCGACCGGCTGTATCCACAATAAGAATATCATATTTTTCCAGCTCTTTAAGCCCTCTTTTGACAATCCCGACCGCATCCGGATCACCTTCCTCGCCATAGAAAGCCACATTAAGTTTAGTACATAGTGTCTTTAGTTGCTGGTAAGCACCCGGTCTGAATGTATCGGCACAGATGACTGCTGGTTTTAATCCTTTTCTCTGGAAGTAACGTGCAAGCTTGGATGTGGTTGTAGTCTTACCGCTACCCTGCAGACCTATCATCATTATGGACTGAGGTTTTAGCGGGATATCGGTGCTTTTCCCGATTATATTTATCAGTTCCTGGTACACTATCCTTATTACATGTTCCCTTGGACTCATCCCAGAAGGTACTTCCTCCTTCAGCGCTCTTTCTTTGATATGCTGTGACATCTGCATTACCAGTTTAACATTTACATCAGACTGGAGCAAAGCCCTCTGGATATCCTTGACCACTTCATTTACGGTCTTTTCATCTATTCGTCCTGATTTAACCAGCTTTTTCAGGGCATCCTGCAAGGAATTCCCAAGTTTATCCATTACCATTTAAGGATCATCCTGTTTCATTTCTCTCTTTTTACTGTATTAATGGGCAGTTAATATTTAATTCTGTTGTGAAGCCTAAGATATATATACTATTATCATTGCCATATTCACCTTTATTCTGATATACTACTATCATTGCCATATTTACCTTTATTTTTAATTATTTTATTATTCGTGTTCCAAAAAACCCAAAAAAAAGGAACAAAGAGATCAAACTAACCGCATTAATATGAATAACATGTACCTTATTTAATTATCAGGACAATTTATTATGCATTATGATACCACGTATTTTCTATATCATTCAAAAAAATGATATAAAATCCGTATATAGCATATAAGATGGCAGATATTTTATACATTTGAAGGTATGATTGTACAACCAAGTCTCAATGTCTCATGGCAATATTATAATTAAAACAGCAATAGCGGGGGATGGATTCGAACCATCGGTCTACGGGTTATGAGCCCGTCGGGATCTCCTGGCTACCCCACCCCGCTTGGGAGATTGATGTTGTTTTTGGAAGGGTACTCCCTCTTCAAGGTTTTCATCACAGATAAATGTTGCGTATGAAAGCCCTTCCTGCATATTCTGACATAAAAACTATATCTGATATGGCAGTTATATTAGCTCGTATTCATTCAGTACTTATTCAGAGCACTTATTATTCATTAGCTCACTTAAATATGCGTTTCATGTAGAGTTTCACTTTATCCTATGGAGGAATAACAGATGCCCTTACCCGATAAATTCAAATGTGTCGTTACAAACTGGGATTATATTTATGATAATTGCAGGACAGTTGCAAATGATGTGAAAGACTCAGGTTATGAACCCGATATGATAATAGCTCTTGCAAGGGGAGGATGGTTTGCCGGACGTGTCCTATGTGATTTTCTGGGTCTTGATGACCTTACAAGCCTTAAGGTGGAACATTATATTGGCACGGCCCTTGCGGGCAATGAGCCAAAGATCAAATATCCGCTGGCAGACAATGCTGTTGAGGGCAAGAAAGTTCTAATTGTTGATGACATTACAGATACCGGTAAGAGCCTGCTCCATTCTCTGGAATATGTAAAAAAACAGGACCCACTTGAGATAAAAACAGCCACTCTCCAGTATCTGGATTCATCAGAATACTATCCTGACTACTGTGGCGAACATCTCCAGGAGTGGGCATGGGTCGTATTCCCATGGAACTTCATTGAGGACATGATAGACCTTATATCTGGCCTAATGAAAAAAGAGGACAAAGATCATTGGGATATACCTGCAATCAGACATGGTCTTTATATGTACCATTCTCTGGATTCCTTTGCGTTTGAGATAGCTCAGCCGGGAAGGATCCCTGAGATAATGTGGGAAATGCATCGCAGGGGTATTGTGGGATCGGTCAGTGAGAATGGTAAACAGTATTGGAAGATCATTTAAGTTCTGGTGTATCTCATGAATGAAAAAGTAGATGTTGCAATAATTGGTGGAAGTGGTATATATGATGCAAATATGCTCGAAAACGTGCGTATTGTGGATATGGACACTCCTTTTGGAAAACCATCGGATTCTATCACAATAGGTGAGCATGGTGCAAAGACTGTCTGCTTCCTTCCAAGACACGGTGTAGGGCACAGGATATCTCCTGGTGAACTCAACTCTAGGGCTAATATCTTCGCACTTAAAGAGCTTGGTGTAAAACACATCATTGCAGCATCTGCAGTAGGAAGTCTAAGGGAAGAGCTAAAGCCTCTTGATATAGTTATACCCAATCAGATATATGACCGTACAAGGTCCAGGCCTGCTACATTCTTTGAAGATGGCCTTGTTGTACATATGGGTTTTGCTGACCCGTTCTGTCCGCAGGTCTCAAAGACCATAGTTGATGTTGCAAGGTCCAGAGGATATAATGTGAAAGAAGGCGGAACGTATCTGTGCATAGAGGGTCCTCAGTTCTCCACTCGTGCAGAATCCAGGGCATACCAGGCACTTGGATTTGATATAATCGGTATGACGGCCATCCCGGAAGCAAAGCTTGCAAGGGAAGCTGAGATCTGCTATTCTATGGTAGCTACTGTAACAGATTATGATGTATGGAATGAGGATGATGTGACCATTGAGGCAGTGATCCAGAATGCCATGAAGAACGAGGCTGCAGTAAAGGATATAATCATGGCAGTTCTTGGCAGACTTGATCACAGGCAGCATTGCACATGTCAGGATGCATTGCGTGGGGCCCTGACTACAGTTCCATCTATGATACCCTACCACACCAAAAGGAGATTGTATCCTATTATTGGAAGATATCTGGGTGACCGATGAGCTTGTTATCTGTTGCAAGCTTATCGTAAGTATTTTAATATATCATGATGCTTATTTAATTCGGTGTATCAATGCCTCATAAGTGTACAAGATGTGAATCTATCTTTGTAGACGGTGCTTCAGTAATACTTAGCGGATGCCCTAAATGTGGATGGAACAAGTTCCTTTATGTAAAGGATGAGGAACCAGTAAGGAAAGATACTGAACTGGCTGAAGCTGAGGAAGAACACAATGTTATTGATGAAACATCTTCTGCAGACAAGTCTGATGGCATAATACGTGAAATAGATGATATACTTGGTGTTGAAAAGAAAGATACCAGTGTAGCTGAAGAAGATGGGGAAAGGGGGGAGTCTGTACGTATTTTAGGTCCTGGTTCATATGAACTTAACCTCGATTCTTTGCTTGACCGCAAGGAAATAGTCATGGCCATTAAAGAGGATGGTACATATGCTCTGCATCTGGGCTCGGTCTTTAATAAGGATTCTGAGAAGAAGGGTAAGGACCGAAAGAAAAAATAATGGATACCAATCTGGGTGAGCAATGTCTGAAGTTGCCAATGATCGCTTCTTTGAAATAGACGCTTTAAGGGGCACTGCTATTGTTTTGATGGTCGTATATCATTTTTTCTATGATCTTGATTTTTTTGGTATCATTGGATATGATTTGCATTCAGGGGTTCTTCTTCTGACTGGCAGGATTGCTGCAATACTTTTCATCTTTTTGGTGGGTGTCTCTCTGACACTTAGCTATTCGTGGAATATCTCTTCGTCCAATACTCAAAATGACTACTTTTACCATATATTCAAAAGAGGCACTGGGATATTTGCATGGGGTCTTGTTATTACCATTGTAACAGCAAAAGTACTTGAAAGCGGAACTATATACTTTGGTATATTGCACCTTATAGGTGTTTCTATAATCCTTGCATATCCTTTCCTGAAACACAGGATATTTACATTGTTTGCAGGAGTAACTGTACTTCTTGCAGGTCTTATTATGCAAAACGTATATGCGACATATCCCTGGCTTCTCTGGCTTGGAGTCAAACCTTATGGGTTCTACACACTGGACTACTTCCCTCTGATACCCTGGTTTGGCATTGTACTTCTGGGTATCTTTGCAGGGAATAATCTGTATTCTGGATACAGGAGAAATTTCAGGATTAGAGCTACTGGTGATAATGCCCTTATCAATCTACTGGGATATCTTGGCAAAAGGTCTTTGTTTATATATCTTGTACACCAGCCGCTTATAGTAGGGATATTGCTTCTTTACAAGTGCTCGCTTGCATTTATATAAACCTCGCGATTCGGTGCTTGTTGGGTACGTTGTCAGTGGGCCTTACTTTCGTTCCGGTTATTTGCTGGTATAAAAAGTAACTTGCCTTTCATGCAGTGAAAAATGAAAGATAGTTCATTTGCTGAATGGATACATACAGGCCAAAGAGGTTGATATAACATTGATGTTATATCGATATTATATCTGTTTGAAAAACCAAAGAATACGTATCTTCAGCATTCCTTTGCCAATGAATATTCTGCCATGACCTTCAAAAATTCGGTATCTGTTTCCATCAGGACGGTCTGGAACATGGCCACATGTATCTTCTCTTCCCTTGCGATGTCAAGCAGGATGGTTTTCAGGTCCTGGTCATCGGTCATGCTTGCCATTTGTTCATATGCATTGATCGCATCGAACTCGGCCATAATCGCAACTCTTAGTACCTCCTTATCGATATCTTCAGGCTCAATTGCTTTAAGGTCAATGGGTATCTCTGAGAACAAAGTATTAGCCTCCTTTTTTTTAATCCTGTAACTCTTCTTCTACCTCTTTCCTTCCCGCTTCCAGCTCCTCCACCTGCTGTTCATCTATTTTTAACAGAAGTGTCTGGAACTCGCCTATGTGTGTCTTCTCCTCCTTGGCAACATCAAGGAGCACCCTTTTTACTTCTTCGTCCTTTGCTATCTCTGCCATCTGTTCATAAAGGCTTATAGCATCAAGCTCTGCAACAAGTGCAGCCCTGAGTATCTCTTTATTGATATCTTCCTTGTTTATTCTTCCGATCTCTAAAGGTACTTTTGAAAACATATTCCACTCTCCGCTTGGTATAAAAAAGCTAGTATTCTCTTGTATGTTTGTTTCCATATGATTAGAATTTAACCCTTATTTATTTTCGTCCTGTTAGATGGTATACTGGTAAGGTTACATTTGTTTGTCTGTGCCCCTCTTTAAGTAATAACAGGTATTCATATTTGAACTTTGATCTCCATTTTTGTGCTGTTATCCTGTAATCAGAACTTTTGAGTATCATTCTTATCAGTTCAATGCATGGGATCTTTCTATGAGTGCTTTATCGTAACAGAAAGCAAAACAATGTGGTCATGATACTGTATAAGGGATATTGAGCATCTCAAGCATTGCAGGTACATGGAGCTCCTTTTTTGGGTCATTATTATAACCTTCGTCACATAGGTTGAAGACAAGATATACCTCCATTTTGGTTATGGATGCATCCTCCACCGTATCAGCATCTTTCATAAGATAAAGTGACTTGAATATCTTCTTCCACCATTTGGGATTAACATGTTCTTCAAGGTGTGGCACAGGACCTAATGTCTTTGGTCTTTGTCTGTCTTTGGTCTGGTTATATTTGGATCTATCTTTCATCAGCTTTTAAATTTGAATATGTTTTTATTATTATTATTATTATTATTATTATTTTTATTATTATTATTTTTAAGTGTTAAATAAAGCTTAATGTCAGATCAAGTTTTCAAAAGTGTTGTATTTTTCTCTATGGTCAAAGAGCCAGGTTCAAAGGAAATCACTTAAAAATGTCTGTCCCTTATCCAGCTTTTCAAGTTTAGTTACCCCAACACCAAGCAGTCTGAATCTCCCCTTTCCGGAAAACTCTTCCATCATCTCCAGGGCTGTTTTTATAATTGTTTCTTTATCTGTGCTTGCTGCGTTCAATGTCCTTGCACGGGTATATGTTCTGAAATCCTCATAGCGCACCTTCAGTGTCACTGT
>PXAV01000039.1 GCA_003565715.1 Methanosarcinaceae archaeon | reverse complement strand
TGCGAGCTGACCTTGAGGAAATAAGGCACATGATGCTTTTGAAAAGACCTGCCCCCACCCCTGGCATGGAGGAGTTCATGGAATCATTACTGTGGATTTCCACAGGTCATGAACCGGCTTTTGACCTCAGCAGCACCACATGCAAGCTTCTTGAAAAGGTAAAGCGCCTTTTGGAACATGAACTAATCATAACGGTTTCAAGCACTTTCTCATCCCTGAAGGTCACATTTAAGATCTATTCCATGCTTGAAGAGATTTTTGGGCCCCTTGCAGATACTGACTATGAAATGATAAAGAACATAGAATACAGAGGTATGGATATCGGTGCAACAGGCCCAAGGGACCCGGTGATGACAAAGACCTATGAGAATATCATAAAGAACTTCATTCCTGAAACTGAGACAGACCACAATGCACAGGAGAACAGGCCAAAGGAGCAAGGTGCTGACATACCTCAAATAACAACAAGCAACAACTGGAAGGTACTGGGAACTTACAGGTATGATGAATGGGACACCCTTATCAATGACTACAGGTCAGAATGGAGCACTGTAAGTGAGATCGAACCTTCTGGTGGATCAACATCCTACTATAACAAAGCATTGCAACGCTACAAAAATGAGATAGCTCTCCTTAAGAACACATTCAGTATCATGAGACCGGAAGCATTTAAGCGCATGAAGGAGCAAAGTGACGGGACAGAGATCGATATTGATGCATTCACAGAATCCCTTATCGCAAAGAAGTGTGGCATCAATCCTGATGAGGAACTCTATATAAGATGGGACAAAAATGAAAGGGATGTAGCAGCCCTGTTCCTTATGGATGTCAGTGCCTCAACACGTAAGGTCCTTGGTCCTGACGGCAGGAGTATACTGGATGTGGAAAAGGATTCACTCATAATAATAAGCCAGGCGCTTGAAAGTATTGGGGATAAGTATGCCATATATGCATTCTCAGGAAAAGGACGGGAGGATGTGGAATATTTCATCATTAAGGAATTTGAAGAGGGACTCTCAGATGATGTGGCAAGGCGTATGAGCCTTTTGCAGCCTGCATCAAACACACGCCTTGGGCCTGCCATACGTCATTCCATCAGAAAACTGGAACAATCCGGGACAAGTAGTAAGATGCTTATACTTCTCTCAGACGGTGAGCCCTATGACAGGTCAAAAGGTGAGGACTCATATCAGGGGGACCTTGCACAGGAAGATACAAGAGCAGCCATAAGTGAAGGAAGAAAAAAGGGGATACACTTCTTTTGCATAACCGTTGACAGCAACCCCGGAAACTACCTGGATAATATATTCTCTGATGTTGGGTACACCATAATAGATGATGCACTCATGCTACCGGAGAACCTGCCAATGCTGTACAAGAAGTTTACAACATAAGGAACCATTATTCAAATCTTTTGGATTATCAATAATCAATTATCAAGTGGCAGTTATTAAGGAAAATATTAAATCGTTTACTGCTAAATCTCAAATGATAAATATGTCAGAAGAGAAAAAGAATTCGGTGGATGTAAAAGGATTCAAGCCAAGATCTGTTGTTTATGCAAAGAAGCTTGATGGGGGATTTTCAGACGCACTTGCAGGATTCTACACTGCGGTTTGGGCCGAAAGAGAGGATGGACTTTCCAAAAAGGAAAAGCATCTGCTTGTGTTTGCAATTGCCTGTTCCAACCTCAAGACAGAGAGCGCCCTGAAGATCCTCCAGCGTCTTAAGAAATTTGGAGCAAGTGCCCAGGAAATAAAGGATGCAATGATGATAGCTGCCTGGACCGGGGGTATACAGAACTTCACTGATCTCACACCGAAGATACTGGAAGAAATGGAAAGGCTGGAGTTCTAAACTCCGGTCACTTTAAGGGATAGCAAAGAAAGGAAGCAAGTAATTGATAAAGAGATAAATTTGTATTACAAGTATCAAAGGTAGTCCTACCCTGAAAGAAACATGCCTTGTCTTGTGCCGGAAGAAATACATTCCCATTATAGAACCAACACTACCACCGGCTATAGACCACATGAACAGTGTCCTTTCAGGTATCCTGTATTCCCTGTTCTGTGCTCTTTTTTTATCAATTCCCATCATGTAGAACGTCACAGTATTTACCAGCAAAAGATACACAAAAAATATAAAGGTTGTTTCCATAGCTTTTATTCAACCAGGTAATGTATAAATTTTCCGGAAAACTGCTTTTATCAGACAAGCATCCGGGAAAATGGAATTTCTGTTGTAAGTAAATATGAAAATATGGTGGTGGATATGAGTAAAAAGATGTGGATAGTGGCAGTAATGGTTTTGATGGTAAGTGTCATCGCTGGGGGGTGCACAGACAATACAAACGATGAACTTACAGATATGGAAGATAATATCACAACATATGGAGCAGTTGATGATGATGAGATGGGTCCTGCTGAGAGGGTCGATCGTGGTGTACGTATGGAACACTATGGTGCCATGCGGCCCTCAGAAATAGAGATAAATACAGGGGACACCCTTGTCTGGAGAAATCTCAAGCCACAGGGTACCTATGTACTTATCAGCGACGACGGATTGTTTGAAGACCAGGAGATGTATGTACATGCTACACATTCATATACATTCAACAAGATCGGTACCTATACATTCAGTGTTAAGGATATGCCCGATATGACACTGAAGGTCATAGTGCAATGAACCTTGTGATCAACTCACCTTTTTTTATCCTTCAGGTGAATCCTCTTCTTTTTTAAAATCAAGGGACAGGGAATTCATACAGAATCTCTCACCTGTTGGTGCAGGCCCGTCATCAAATACATGACCCAGGTGACTCCCACACCTGCTGCAAAGCACTTCGGTCCTTACCATAAAGTGACTGAGATCTGGCTTTTGCTCTACCTTCTCAGAAGATATCGGCTTGAAAAAACTTGGCCATCCCGTGCCGGAATCGAACTTGCTATCAGAGCTGAACAGTTCCTGACCACATGCTGCACAAAGGTAAACACCTTTTTCCTTGTGATCGTAATACTTCCCTGTAAAAGCTGCTTCAGTACCCTTTTGCCGCAGCACTATGAACTGGTCCCTGCTTAGTGTTTCCTTCCACTGGTCCTCTGTCTTGCTGATAGTTTCCTTCATTTTTAGCTTCCCCACAGAAAGTCAGCTTGCTAGCTTAAATAAATTACGTGGTACTGATCGCTGATCTTTCTTTGCAGAAGATCTGGAATAATATATACAAGTGAAGCTAAGTGCCATAGTGACCCTAAAGCGGTCGAGTGGACTTGATCAATGCAATGTGAAAATCGGAAAGCTGTTACATGATCAGATATATGTTATCAACAAAAAGAGTTCCACTGTCCCCTTATATGTCCTAATTCGCAGGGGAAAAGATAATACAATGCATTTAAAAACCATCGGGACAATTCATAACCCATGTCTTGTGAGAAAGGACCAGTGTTATTGATGATACTTGATGGCTGGGGATACTGTCCAGATAAGCAGGGAAATGCAATCATGGCTGCCAGAACTCCGGTACTTGACTCGTTAATTGATAAATATCCTTCATGTTTACTTGAGGTTTCAGGTGAAGGGGTTGGCCTGCCAGAAGGGCAGATGGGCAACTCTGAGGTAGGACATCTGAACATAGGTTCCGGAAGGATCATATATCAGGATCTTACACGCATCAACAAGGCCATAAAAGATGGTTCCTTTTTCAAGAATCCTGTACTTCTGCAAGCTATGGACCATGTCAGAAGCAATGCATCTTCATTGCACCTTATGGGACTTTTTTCATATGGCGGAGTACACAGCCACATGGACCACATAAGAGCACTCATCGAGATGGCAAAAGAGCAGGGAATCGAAAGGGTCTATGTCCATGCATTCCTGGACGGCAGGGATGTACCTCCCCAGGCAGCCCTTATGGACATGAAAGCTCACGAAAGTTTCTGCCAGAGCACAGGAATAGCAAAAACTGCAACTGTTTGTGGCAGGTATTATGCAATGGACAGGGACAGACGATGGGATCGTACTAAGATGGCATATGATGCCCTGACATGTGCAGAAGGCATCCATGCAGATGATGCGGTTTTGGCGGTCATGAAGGCATATGAAAGGGCAGAGAATGATGAATTTGTCAGACCAACGGTGATAAATGACGCAGAAGGAGAGGCGGTTGCAAGCATAAAAGACAAAGATGCTGTGGTTTTCTTTAATTTCAGGCCGGACAGGGCCAGACAGCTTACATATGCCTTTGTGGACAGGGGTTTTAATGCATTTGAAAGAAAGGTCGTTCCGGATGTATACTATGTCTGCATGACAGAATACGACAATAGGCTTGATGTACCAATAGCTTTTCCTCCCCAGATCATAGAGAACACACTTGGTCAGGTCCTAAGTAAATGCAACAAAAAACAACTTCGTATAGCTGAAACTGAAAAATATGCCCACGTGACTTTCTTTTTCAACGGTGGACTGGAAGAGGTTGCATTGGGCGAGGAACGTTGTCTTATCCCATCACCTGGTGTTGCAACCTATGACCTTAAACCAGAGATGAGTGCCTACAAAGTGACAGAAGAGCTCTTAAAGAGAATAGACTCTCAGAACTATGATGTTATTATACTCAATTTTGCAAATATGGATATGGTAGGCCACACAGGTCTTATGGATGCAGCGGTCCGGGCAGTTGAGGCTGTTGACGGGTGTGTTGGAAAGATAATTGATGCCATTCTTGAAAAGGGGGGGACTGCTATTATAACGGCTGACCACGGGAACGCTGAGAAGATGGTCGATCATACCACAGCAAAGCCACACACAGCACATACCTCCAACCCTGTCAGATGTGTTATTGTGAATGCAGACAGTAAGATCACACTACGTGATGGGAAACTAGCAGATATAGCCCCAACAATTCTGGAAATACTTGGTATAGAGAAACCACATCATATGACAGGTAGCTCCCTTATGGAAAAAAAGATATGAATTAGCTAGAACCACCTGTCAAGGGTGCTCTGGTCACTGCCTGATACTGCATCAAGACGTTGCAGTGCGTTTACGACCCTGTCCCGGGAGAAATCATGTTCATCACAGAGCAAAGACACCACTCCGTCTGTATCAGGCCTCTTCCACTTTAAAGAGTAGTCATCTGTAACCTGTGGTCTTAGGAACAGATCCCGGAGCTGATCGAGTTGCGGTATTTGCAGCCCCTTTTCATTCAATATGTTCTCAAGAGAACCATATTCCTTTATAAGCTTAAGGGCCTTTTTGGGACCAATTCCCTCAATTCCCTCATTATAGTCAGTGCCCACACATATTGCAATATCTATTAACTGTATCTGGTTGATACCAAGTTCGTCAAGGTTCTTCCCAAGATCGATAATCTCTGGCTTCACGTCAACATATATGTTCTTTTTTGGTAGTTTCCTTTTCCCGGAAATAGTGAGATTCCTGATCACCTCCGGGCAGCCAAAGAGCAGAGAATCATAGTCCTGTGAAGCTATTTTATCGGCATCACCTTTTTTGACCATGTGGGCAGCCTGTGCCTCTCCTTCAGAGGGAGCATTTACAAATGGTATCCCCATTAAACTAAGTAAACGCATTGAATCCTCAACTATTGCAGCATCGACCTTTGAAGATGCCTGAGCATATTTATATGCCTCTTCGGCAAGTCCTTTTTCCCTGGCCTCTGCATACTTGAGCTTTGCACTCTCACGAACTTCGTTTCGCTTCCGGATGGTACTCAGCTTCATTTCAGGAGGTTTGCCATCAAAGATAAAAACCGGTTTTACTCCTGCCTCAACTATATTGGTCATCCTGTAAAGGATACCGGAAAGGTGGGAGGTTACGTTGCCCCTGGAATCCTTAAGAGGCGTTCCATCTCTCTGCCTGATGATGCTCAGGAACTGGTAAAGCGTATTAAAGGCATCAATAGCCACTATATCCAATGAGAGGTCCGATACCTCTATCGTACTCCTGTGAAGGAGCTCTCCTATATCAACACCCATGTAGGATCATATTACATCGCATTACAATAATTCGGTCATATTCAGGCTTCACTTGTTATCAGCCCGTTGAACTCAAGCCGTACATCAATAACGGACTCATCGTTTGCATCTATCTTTCCCACTTTCAGTATATTACCCACTCTATTAATCAGATGTGTCTTAGTGACCTTTAGCTGGTGAAGATCATTTGGATCTTTGTTCTTATGAATGATCACAAGGCTATGATCATGGTCTTCCCTGCTAAGTTTTGACATCATGTTCTTTACAAGCTGTTCAAAGTCAGAGTATATCAAGATCTCAGAACATTTTCCGGCTTTTTTTATGATACCTATCGGTTCTAAATTAATGCGCATATACGCACCTCTTACAGATGGAAATATAACCTAAACCTTACTGCGGTCTGGTTAATATTGTTTTCGGGTTTAATGGTAATATATCCAAAATAATAAAAATAAGTATATGGCATATCAGTGCAGGAATATCACCTGTATCGTGTGCGGTCCATTGAAGTTGCAATATCATCCATTCTTCCAATGACCTCATTGATCCTTGTATCCAGATTGTTCTCAACACTCTGCACGTTTATCCTTAATGCCCTTTCCTTTGCCTCAAGCATATTGTCTATCTTGCGAAGTCGCATATCAACTGAAAGGATCATAGCTGCCAGCGCACCTACCATTACCATAGCAGATAGTATGATCAAGGTATTTGCAGGACTGTATGTAAATCTTCCAAGCCACTCATATGTCAATACAAATGAAGATGCAACCATTACAACTGAGAATATTATATCCCGGGTTTCCATTATCTTCCCTCATTATTCATATTGCCCTTTTTGCTATTTATATTATTTAACACTATTTTATTTAAGAGAATACCTTAAATAGAGAATGTACATTTAATAGATTTATAAAATATACACTAAATTATACTGATTTACCATTGGAGTTGAACTATTGAGTTCTGAAAAAACAAAGATAAAAGACTATTTACCGATGTTTGTAATGGCAGGCATCATAATTATTGTACAGATCACAGCACTGCTTCTGGCTACGCCCATGTATGACAATGAGATGGTAGCGTTTGATGATCCGGAATCTACTGCAAACAGTATACTATACATTCTCATCATACTGATATTCACTTTCCTTTTGCTTGTAGCTATCAAAAGGCAAATGCAGTGGGTGATACAGCTTACTATACTGCTTGCTGTTGGAGCCACAATGTATTATGTTTTCTATGCATTGCTTTCACTTACCGGTATATCATCAGTAGGAAACAATATAACATCCATCACGGTAGCTGCAGGACTTACAATATTGCTTTACAAATTCCCTGAGTGGTATGTTATCAATGTAATCGGGCTGATAATTGGTGCAGGGGCCAGTGCCATCTTTGGTATATCCCTGTCCATCATGCCTGTAGTAGTGCTTCTGGTGCTGCTTGCAATATATGATGCAATATCAGTTTACAAGACAAAGCACATGATAGACCTTGCAGAAGGTGTTATGGACCTGCGCCTGCCCATACTTTTTGTCATCCCCAAACATCCAGGGTACTCTTTTATAGAGGATTCGTTCAAAAAAGAGAAAGGAAAGGAGAGAGAAGCTTTTTTCATGGGCCTTGGCGATGCTATAATACCAACTATACTTGTGGTATCTGCAAACTTTTTCCTAGTACAGAAAGATCCGACAATAAGCTCACTTGGATTTATAAGCTACCCTGCACTTGGAGCTATGATAGGAACTATTATAGGTTTTGCTGCACTGAGCATACTTGTAATGAAAGGAAAACCCCAGGCAGGACTCCCATTTATGAATAGCGGGGTCATACTTGGATATATAGCAGGGGTACTGGCATCCGGAGCAGGAACTCCATTCTATTGATCTTTCTATTTATTTTTACTTTCTTTGTTTTTTTGTTCTCTTATTTTCCTTCGTACTCACATGAAGAGCTTGTCATGAACAACATAAAAAAATATTTGCACGCGTATATACAGATAAAAATAAATAAATAAATAAATAAATAAATAAATAAATAAATAT